>JBILFD010000082.1:0-4883 GCA_044351765.1 Candidatus Nanopelagicaceae bacterium
TTTTCATCTTCAGTGCAGGTAAGAATTGATTTGAAAGCAAAAGTAGATCAGCAAATAGGGGCACTAAAGATTGCTATAGAAGAATCGATTCCGGCATACGAAGATTTCTTACAGGTCAAAGCAGATCCACCAGGAGATACTTTGGCAGAGCAAAATATCTACTTGAATTCAACGCGTGCTCGATTACAGCGCAAAGTCGCCGTACTTACCCAAATATCTGCACAAATATCTACATTAATGAACCAACTTCTCGCATTGCATAAAGGAATTAATGACTCAGTGATCTCAATAAAAGAGATAGCTAACAGCAGACCTACTTTAAATCCACCAGTTGAATGCCCGCCAGCTCTTGAATTTGGTGGCGAAAGTATTTGGGAGACTGGCACCGTTCAAGCGGTTACAGATGGAGATACAGTCGAAGTTAAAACCTGTCGTGGGGTATTAGAAGTCCGACAGATTGGAATTCAAGCAACTGAAACAGCCAAACCTGATCACTTGTCACAATGTGGGGCGGATGAAGCAACCAACTTTATGCGAAAGATGTTGCCAATTGGAAGTGAGGTGCAACTTCGGGCCACAAACTACGCATCATCAAATAATTACCAAGAAGTCGCCCGCCCATTTAGAACTATTTATGCAAAAGACAGTGAGGGAAAATTCACTATTGATGTTCAAGCAAAATTATTGGCCGCAGGTTTAGCGCTTTGGTTTCCAAACTCTACAAATGAGTATTTTCACAATTTAGAATATTTAAATCTTTTAAATGGTGCAGCAGATGCAAAAACTGGATTGTGGTCTAAGACACTTTGTCCAAATGATTCAACACCGCTAGATTCCATAGAACTTTGGATTAATAGTGATTCTCCGATGAGTAATGAAAATGCTTTTGGTGAGTACGCACTTTTGCACAATAAAACCGATAAAGTGATTGATATTTCAAAGTGGAGTATCCGTGATACTTCACTAGATCTAAGAGATGAAAGTTTTGCTTTTGCATCTGGAACCAAAATTGGTGCGGGCCAAGTACTCACTGTTTATCTTGGTGAAGCAATCGCAAATTACCCACTGTCTAACAATGAAATCTCTTTAGGATTGACCGCGCCAATTTTGCAAAATCCAACTACAAGTAGTGACAAATTCACTGGTGACGGAATTTATTTAATCTCTCCGAGAACAACCAAAGGCGGGGGCAATATTCGAGCTTGGATGCATAGGCCATGCATCCCAAATGATTGTGTTGCACCTGAATGGCTAAGTAAAAATGTTGATGGGAGCGCAAGGGTAATTCCATTGCCGCAAACTCTCTCCATGGTACTTAATCCAGCAAAATATGCCAGGAAAGTTCCAGATCTAACTGGATTGACCGCAGAACAAGTAACGGGCGCATTAGCAGCACTTGATTTAACTGCTCAAATAATTGATCTATCGCCAAACTCTGGTAAATCTCCACGAATTGTTAGAGATCTATCACCAAAGCCAGGAACTAATCTGCCTGCCGGAGCAGTGGTAAAAGTTAACGTGATCGTCCCAGACGCCTAAATTTGTGATTTAGTGGGAGTCAATTACGGGTTGTTGGATATTTTCATTAAATGTGCAATTCTTACAAGGTGTTAACTTCTCAGAACGCGGCAATTTCCGTAACAGATTTAACTAAACGTTATGGCGAGCGAAATGCGGTTGACCATATTTCTTTTGAAGTCCCACGTGGAACTATCTGTGGATTTGTTGGACCAAACGGTGCTGGTAAAACCACAACTATCAGAATGCTTTTGGGTTTAGTTAAACCAACAACAGGAGCAGGTACCGTACTAGGCGAACCACTCACACATCCTGAAAGATTTTTGGGAAAAGTAGGGGCTCTAATTGAAGGCCCGGCTTTTTATCCAGCGTTATCTGGAAGAGAAAATCTCAAGGTTTTAGCTACTCTGGGAAATTTTCCGCATGATCGAGTGGACCAACTCTTAGATCAAGTTGGACTACTAGATAGAGCGACTTCAAAATTCAAAACTTACTCACTTGGAATGAAGCAAAGATTAGGAATTGCTGCAGCATTGCTGCCATCTCCAGAATTATTAATTCTTGATGAACCAACAAATGGATTAGACCCTGCTGGTATTCAAGAAGTTCGCGAATTACTCGGGCATTTAGCTGGATATGGTTTAACAGTTCTAGTTTCCTCACATTTGCTATCTGAAATTGAAGCAATTGCTGATGATTTAGTAATGCTTCGCCATGGAAAGGTTCTATTCTCGGGGCAGACCAAAGCATTGTTAACTGCCCAGCAATCAACTGTCATTGCAAGCAGCAGTAATCCACACGATTTAGCAAGGCTGATTGAGATTGCAAAAAACTCGGGACACCAGGCCCAAATTGTCAATGAGAGTGTTCATGTAATTGCTGATGCCGAATTTGCTACAAATTTTAATAAAGCAGCTTTTGAATCCGGAATAATTCTTTCATCACTCGTGACTGCACGTCCAACCTTGGAAGAAACTTTCTTTGAATTGACAAGTGATAACTAATGATTCGAATATTTAAATCAGAGTGGCGCAAATTACGCCGCCCAACTTTATTTCTAGGCACTTTGGCGGCCGTGATTGGCTTAACTGGATTGATTTCATCGCTGCTGTTTTTACTTTTAGATTCAGAGCGTGGGAATGGCCGTGAAGGAATGATCATTACTCGCGAAACTCTTGCTTTGCCAAATGGTTTATATGTTGGTTTTGCAAACTCAGCGGGGTTACTTGGTGTTATTGCACTATGTGTGTTTGCAGCACAAACTGCTATCGAATATACAAATGGAACTTTAAGAAACTTGTTAGTACGTGAACCTAGAAGATTATTGCTTTTAGCTGGCAAGTACCTAGCCATGATTTCATTTGCTTTAATAACTGTTTGCTTTTCAGCGATAGTAAGTGTGGGAATTTCGGCATCTTTGGCAAATGTGAAAGATGTTAATACTGATCTTTGGTACACATCCAGTGCGCTATCCCTATTCGGTTCAACATTTGGAAATGTTCTTCTTTCGGTAATTTCCTATGGAACTGTGGGAATGACATTGGGATTGTTATTGCGCTCTCCCATAAGTTCAATTTCTATCGCACTTGCTTGGATTCTGGTTGTTGAGAATATTCTCTCCGCCACAGTTGATGGCATCTCTAAATGGCTTCCTGGGCAATTGATGAGTTCTATTCCAGTGCAATTTGGAGTGGATTTCTCATATTCATGGGCGCTAATCGGTAGTGCGAGTTATCTGTTAATTTCTGGTGCTGCGGCCGCAATATTGTTTAAGCGCCGAGATGTGGTTAATTAGCATTTAGTCAGGACACAGCCGCTAAAATCTTTAAATAACAGAGTTTTCTAAAGTTGCTCATTTATCCTAAAGCCATTCGTCACTGCCTGATCTTCCCTAAAGCAGCGACAAGGGGGAATTGTGTTTTCTAGCCGTAGAGCAGCCACTCTTTTGGCCTGCCTTTTGGCCTTTACATTTGTTGCCACCCCAATAGAAGCACAATCAGCAACACGTAAACCAACTCTTGAGGAAATTAAAGCAGCGAAAGCAAAAGAAATCGCCAAAGCGAATGAAGCTGCGAAAGCTAAAGCCAAATTGGCCGCGGCAGCTAATCAATTAAAAGCGCTAACTATTAAATCAAATGCAGCCCGCGCAATTTATCTTAGAGAACAAGCAGAACTTAATATTGCTACCGCGAAAGCGGAAAAAGCAGCGAAGAAGGAGCAAGCGGCAATTGTTGCAGTTGCTGATGCAAATATGAGAATTGGCAAGATGGCAGCAAATGCTTACATCATGGGTTCTGGGTTTACTGATTTTGATTCCGTTCTCAGCGCAAATGGACCACAAGATTTAGCAGATCGACTTTCAATTCTTGATGCGCTTGGTGAAGGAAATACTGAAGTACTTTCAAGATTAAAAGTTGCTCAGACTGCAGCAGCAGAAGCCAAAGCGGAAGCCGATGCAGCAAGAGCCGAGCAAGCAGTGGCCACCGCTCGAGTAGCTGCTGCGAAGAAAATTGCTGATGAAGCAAGAGCTCAGCAACAAGTGGAAGTAAATAAATTAGAGAAAATTCAAGCGCAGATTATTAGAGAATTATCAAGTGCACGCAAAAAACGAGTTACCTTAGAACAACAAAGGCAGTTAGCGATACTCGAGGAAGAGTTAGCAAATCGTGCTGGCCAAACAACTGGACAAGCAAAAATTTGGCCGACAAATGGGATTGGTTTTAGTGCGGGCAGAACGAGTATTCGAACTGATGAAAGTCAAAGAAGTGTTGCCGTTGCATTTGCGAAGAAGCAAGTGCTTGCCCGCAAACCATATGTATGGGGGAATGAAGGGCCGAATAGTTTTGATTGTTCTGGATTAGTCTTCGCTGCATATAGATCCGCTGGTTTGGATTACACCCAATGGGATCGCGTGAACTCACGGATTTATTACAGCTGGACCAAACGAGTTCCTTTGAGTGAACTTGTTCCAGGAGATTTAATTTTTTACTCATACAAAGCCAACATCAGCACTATCCACCACATCACAATTTATGCCGGAAACGGGATGATGTGGGAAGCCCACAACACTAAAAAAGGGTTGTTGTTCAGTTCAATTTATTCAATTCCAGGGCTAATTCCATTTGGTGGACGGGTGTAGTCATTTGAAGTAAATTTACCTATAGTTTGCACTGCAACTTTTGGCCCACTAACCCAAACTGGAGTAATTAAAGTGAAAATTATTGATGTTAAATTTGCTGGTTTAAAAGGCGCAACTCCCAAGGGTGGTTGGACGGAGGAGTTAAAGCCAGACAGTGTTGTTCACACTTTAATCTCAGTTAAAACAGATTCTGGAGTAGTAGGTGTTGGTACCGTCTTCACAAGCG
>JBILFD010000083.1:0-4880 GCA_044351765.1 Candidatus Nanopelagicaceae bacterium
ATATCTTGATAATCTGCAGCGGCTCGTTTGGCTTCAGCGTAGGCACCCATTCTTAAACGCGTTTGAATTTCACCGCCAGGACAACCCGTAGTGGCAATTAGTCCTGTTGAATATTGCGAAAGTAATTCGCGATCCATTCGAGGTTTGTAGTAATACCCCTCGAGGGATGCGAGTGAAGATAATCTAAACAAATTATGTAGACCGACATTATTTTCGGCCAAAATTGTCATGTGTGTATACGCACCACCACCCGAAACATCATCTTCTCCACCTTCGGCCCACTTAACGCGCTTGCGTTCATGACGTGACCCAGGCGCAACGTATGCCTCTATGCCAATGATTGGTTTAACTCCGGCACTTTGTGCTTCTTTATAAAATTCATAAGCGCCAAATAAATTTCCGTGGTCAGTTATGGCGATCGCCGGCGCTCCGGAGACCGATACTTCTTTCACCAACTCTTTTACTCGGGCCGCTCCATCAAGCATTGAATACTCGGTATGAACATGTAAATGCACAAATTGTTTTGAAGGGTCTACCAATTCAGAGTTTTCAGGCTGCTTTGCTGGAGTGCTCACGACGGTTGAGATTATCGCTTTGGGGTGCCGGCAACCCGCAAAAGCCCAAGAGCAGCTTCCAAGTCGTCCGGATATTTAGAGGTAAATGTGACTGACTCCCCGCTTGCTGGGTGAGTGAAATTCAACCGTACCGCATGTAGCCATTGCCTGGTCAAGCCAAGTCTGCTCGCCAGAGTTGGATCTGCCCCGTACATCAGATCCCCTACCAATGGATGTCGCAAAGCCGCGAAGTGAACTCTAATTTGGTGGGTGCGGCCAGTTTCTAATTCAATCTCTACAAGCGTTGCCCCAGGGAAGCCTTCGACAGTTTCATAATGAGTGATGCTGGGTTTTCCATCAGCAACAACTGCAAATTTGAATTCTTCACGCGGGTGGCGATTAATAGGTGCATCAATTGTTCCTCGAGAAGGATCTGGGTGACCTTGAACAACGGCGTGATAAATTTTTGAAACTTCGCGAGCACGGAATTGTTCCTTGAGACTTGAATACGCATTCTCTGATTTTGCAACAACCATCAAACCCGTTGTGCCAACATCCAATCTGTGAACTATTCCTTGTCTTTCGGCCGGCCCTGAAGTCGAAAGCGCAACACCTCGACTGGCAAGCACACCGACAATTGTTGGCCCAGTCCATCCAACACTTGGATGCGCAGCAACGCCCATTGGTTTATCAATAACTAGTAGATCGCTGTCCTCGTAGATTATTTCAAGTTCGGGTACATCGGTAGCAATAATTTCAAGAGGTACTCGGACAACGGTACTAATAACAACTTCAATTAAATCTCCGGTACTAACCCGATGTGATTTATTTACTTCGCGACCATTAATACTAATAGCGCCATTTTCAGCCATTTCTGCAACAACAGTTCGCGAAAATCCCAACATCCGAGCAACAGCGCTATCTAAGCGCTCTCCATCAACACCTTCTGGGGCGCTAATGCTTCTTACTTCTGTTTCACTCATCTTTAGATACGACCGTTCGAATTGGAACTTCGCGCCATGATAGGAAAATCATCAAAGCCACCGAGGTCACTATAAATGAATCTGCAACGTTAAATAACGGCCAATTTGGCAAGCTAATCCAATCGACAACGGCCCCTTCCATGAATCCTGGTGCTCTAAACAATCGATCTGCCAAATTGCCACTGATACCACCTGCTAGAGAGCCAAACCCAAATGCCCAAAGTGGATGTGAAATTTTTGGCACGTACCAGATGATTGCAACCAATGCACCAATCGCAAGAATTGTTAAAACAATTGTCAGTTCAGTAAATGCACTGAAGGCAGCACCCGAATTGCGCGCAAATTCCAGCCGCAAAAAATCTCCAATAATCGACCGAGACTCTTTGCCTTCAAGTGTTTTAGTTGCCCAAACTTTGGTTGCTAAATCTAAGATAAAAATAAATAGGGCAGTTCCACTAACAATTTTTATCTTAGTATTGATTAACGTCTTTCCTCTTTTTGCTTGCAGATCATGCAAAGTGTGGCGCGAGGAAATACTTGCAATCGTGCTTTACCAATTGGATTTCCACAATCTTCACATTTTCCATACGAGCCTGCAGTTATTCGATCAAGTGCATGTTCAGTTTGCATGACCATATCTCTTGCGTTGTATACAAGTGAAATTTCGTGTTCGCGTTCAAAAGTTTTCGCACCTGCATCGGCTTGGTCATCTCCGGCACCATCGCCAGAGTCTTGTAGCAAATCTTCAGCTTGCGCTTCGGCCAGTTCTAATTCACGACGCAAACGAATTAATTCTTTTGATAGTTCGGCTTTCATCTCTTTTAATTCTGAATTACTCCACGGTGCTTCAGTCGCTGCGGCAACAAGTGGGGTCGGAATGTCGCGCAATGGCTTTAACGTTCCAGCTTTGGAAGTTCGTTTTTCAATTTTTGCTGGCGGTGGAAGAGTTAATCTTCTTTGAAATCCATCTGCGGCGGCCGTAGCTGCTGCATTTTTCGGCAAATTTTTGGGTGGCTCTACTACTGCTGGTACTGGATTCTCTTTTTTGGGAAAGGGCTTGCCCGGAGCTTTTACCGCTGCAGTCTTTTTCACGGGAGTCGGTGCCGCTTTTTTAACTGGTTTGGCTGGAGCCTTTTTGGCTGGTTTGGCCGGAGCTTTTTTGACTGGTTTGGCTGGAGCCTTTTTGGCTGGGGCCTTTTTGGCTGGAGCCTTTTTGGCTGGAGCCTTTTTGGCTGGAGCCTTTTTGGCTGGGGCCTTTTTCACTGCTTTGGCTGGGGCCTTTTTCACTGCTTTGGCTGGGGCCTTTTTCACTGGTTTAGCTGGAGCCTTTTTTACAGCTTTTTTCACTGGTTTAGCTGGTTTGGTTGGCTTGCTCTGCTTATTTGTGCCCATGGCGGCACAGGTTAGTCCTGTCTGGGCTAATGAGCCATTACCAGCGGTTCGACTCGCTAGACTCCCCCCGATGCTGGCACTCACTAGCGTCAAACGTGTTGATTAGGGCCATCACCCTGGGAGCGTTCGGAAGATTTATCAGCAAATTGCGGGAAAATTCCCAAGAGTGCTGATGAGGTAGAACCGGTTGAGTTAAGTGGTTTTCTAACCTGCCCGAGGCGGTTAGCGAACAAGGTGGGTGGTACCGCGATCGCGAAAGTGAGCGCCCCTCCAGATAGATCATGATTTAACTATCTTGGAGCTAGGAGCCCGATGAACGCGGAAAAAGGTAAATCTTTAGAAAGCCTTAATCAAACAAGTTACACGGCTCTGTCTGCCCAAATTGATTTACCATCCATGGAACATCAAATTTTAGAATTTTGGCGCACTGGCGAAATTTTTGCGAAGAGCACTGCCGCGCGAGACATTCCTGGCGCTCGAGAATGGACTTTCTATGAAGGTCCACCAACAGCAAATGGTTTACCTGGAACTCATCACATTGAAGCCCGCGTTTTTAAAGATCTCTTTCCACGCTTTCACACAATGAAAGGTGCGTTTGTTCCACGATTTGCTGGCTGGGATTGTCACGGATTGCCAGTCGAACTTGCTGTTGAAAAAGAATTAGGTTTCACCGGTAAATCAGATATCGAAAAATTTGGTGTTGCAGAATTTAATGAAAAATGTCGCACATCGGTGCAACGACATGTTGGCTCATTTGTTGAGATGACCGAACGCATGGGTTTCTGGGTTGATTTCGAAAAAGCATATTGGACTATGTCACCTGAATACATAGACAGTGTTTGGTGGTCGATCAGTGAGATTTGGAAAAAAGGACTTCTCGTCCAAGACCATCGCGTGGCTCCGTACTGTCCCCGTTGTGGAACCGGACTATCTGATCATGAACTTGCACAAGGTTATGAAACCATCACAGATCCGTCGGTATTTGTTGCCTTTCCAATTACTTCTGGCCACTTGGCCGAGATTGATGCCAAATTGCTTGTTTGGACCACAACGCCTTGGACTTTGGTTTCAAATACCGCAATTGCAGTGCATCCAGAAGTTAAATATCTTGTTGCGAAAAATGAAGAAAATGAAATCTATGTAGTAGCTGAACCCCTAGTTAAAATCCTTGGCGACAATGTACAAATCATTGAAGAAATTTCTGGAAAAGATTTAGAGCATACAAAATATCAGCGACCTTTTGATTTTGTTGAAATTCCAGATGCGCATTTTGTAGTTCTAGCAGATTACGTTACCACCGAAGATGGAACCGGATTAGTTCATCAATCCCCTGCATTTGGTGCTGACGATTTAATCGTTTGTCGAAAATATAATTTGCCAGTCGTAAATCCAATTGCTGCAGATGGAAAATTCTTAAATGACGTTCCACTTGTTGGAGGCATGTTTTTCAAAGATAGTGACAAAGTATTAGTAAAAGAGTTGAAAAAACTTGGAGTTCTCTACAAACATCTTCAATATCAGCACTCTTATCCACATTGCTGGCGTTGCCACACTCCATTGATGTACTACGCACAACCATCTTGGTACATCAGGACTACTGCAATCAAGGAAGCGTTGATGCGTGAAAACGCAAACACTGATTGGCATCCAGAAACCATTAAGAGTGGTCGGTATGGCGATTGGCTAGAAAACAATATTGACTGGGCATTGTCCAGAAATCGCTATTGGGGCACACCACTACCAATCTGGAGATGCGAAGAAGGCCATCTTGAATGCATTGGATCCCGAAAAGAGTTAAGCGCCCGAACTGGTAATGATTTGGATGCATTGGATCCACATAGACCATTTGTTGATGATATTTATTTTGACTGCCAACAATGTGGTGATCAAATGAAGCGAGTCCCAGAAGTAATCGACTGTTGGTATGACTCAGGCGCAATGCCCTTTGCGC
>JBILFD010000084.1:0-4836 GCA_044351765.1 Candidatus Nanopelagicaceae bacterium
CCGCGAATGGATAAAGGTTTAACTGTTAAAAATATTGGACCTTCACTTCCATCTGCACCGCACATTGAAATGACTGTTGCAATGTTGCGCGAGCGCGGTATAAAAGTTGATAACTCAGAACCAAATGTATGGAAAGTATCTCCGGGAGAAATATTTGCAGTAAAGAGCATCATTGAACCAGATTTATCAAATGCTGCCCCATTTATGGTTGCAGCGATGATTGCTGGTGGATCTGTGACAATTTTGGATTGGCCAACTAAAACAACTCAGCCAGGTGACCAACTCCGTGGGATTTTCACACAGATGGGCGCGAATCTAGAGTTTTCAAATGGCGGTTTAACTGTTACTGGTTCAGGTTATATAAATGGAATTGACATTGATTTAAATGAAGTTGGTGAATTGACTCCTTCTATTGCAGCCCTTGCTGCCTTGGCTTCATCTCCTTCGCATCTGCGTGGCATTGGGCATCTGCGACTTCACGAAACTGATCGCCTTAACGCTTTAGCCTCTGAAATAAATGGATTAGGTGGAGATGTAATCGCCCACGCTGATTCACTTGAAATCAAACCACGCAAATTGCACGGCGGAACATTCCACACGTATGAGGATCATCGACTTGCAACAGCTGGCGCAATAATTGGGTTAGCGGTTAAAGATGTTTATGTTGAAAATATTGAAACAACAAAGAAAACCATTCCAGATTTCACGTCATTATGGACCAGCATTCTTGAAACAAGTAATTAATTGGTGATTATTTAATGGCAAATGTGGGCAGAGGTCGTATCGACAAACTCGATGAAGATGATGTTCGGATTAGACCGTCTAGATCTACTCGCCCACGTACAAAAGATCGTCCGACTCATGCGGCTGCAATAAGAGCCCAAGTAATCACCGTTGATCGCGGGCGCGTTACCTGTATTGATGAAAATGGCGCTCAGATAGATGCTATGAAAGCTCGTGAATTAGGCAGGAGATCTATCGCTGTTGGTGATTGGGTTGGAGTGATTGGTGATTCAGAATCACTTGCTCGAGTAGTTCGAATAGAAACTCGAAAAAACGCATTAAGACGTTCAGTTGAAGATGGATCTGAGCGAACGATTGTCGCAAATGTTGATTACCTGATTATTGTCTCCGCTTCAGCTAGTCCAGACCCTCGCACCGGATTCATTGACCGCGCGCTTGTTGCTGCTTACACCGAAGATATTCAACCAATTATTGTGATGACTAAAAGTGATTTAGCTGATCCAAAAGAATTTTTAAAACAGTATGAAGCTCTTCATATTCCAAATTTCTCAACCAACAAATTTGCACCCGATACTGAACTTGCAAATCTAATTACCGGAAAGGTCTCTGTATTTATCGGTCACTCTGGCGTTGGTAAATCAACCTTGATTAATACCTTATCTCCAGATTTCCGACGTGAAACCGGTGAGGTAAACGAAGTAACAGGGCGAGGAAGGCACACATCATCTAGCGCGATTGCATTTAAATTAGCCACTGGGGGTTGGGTTATCGATACCCCGGGAGTCCGTTCGTTCGGTCTTTCGCATGTAAGTCGTATCGAAATTATTGCTGCATTTCCGGATCTCAATGAAGTTGTTACGGATTGCCAAAAGAATTGTTCCCACGATGAAGTTGAATGTAAATTAAATATCTGGCAAGTGGCATCTAATGACTCGGTTGAAAATTTAGAACGAACTGGTCGAGTCGCTAATTTACGGCGAATTCTGGCCTCATTAGAAGAGTAAATAAGTAATTTCATTATTAACGCCACGAGAAATCAAGGCAATCCGCTAACCTTGGGCTATGTCTATTGATGTAACCGGCAAGAGTTTGAAATACGCAGATGACCTGAAATTAGCCCATGAATTAGCAAATATTGCCGATAAAATTTCCATCTCAAAATTTCTTTCGGCTGATCTTAAAATCGAAACTAAACCTGATTTAACTCCAGTTACAGAGGCAGATCAGGAAATAGAAAGAGAAATTCGAAAAATATTAGAAGCACAAAGGCCAGAAGATGGCATAACCGGAGAAGAGTTTGGTAAATCCCCCGTCGCAACTAATCGACGTTGGATTATTGATCCCATAGATGGAACAAAAAATTATGTTCGCGGAGTCCCGGTTTGGGCAACGCTGATTGCATTAATGGAAGGTGATGAGGTTGTAGTCGGAGTTGTTTCAGCGCCGGCGTTGTTCCGGAGATGGTTTAGCCAAAAAGATGGTGGCGCTTACTTGCAGGTCGGTTTTGGCTCTTCACAAACAGTTTCAGATAGTTCTTTGCAGATGCAATCTGTTCGAAAACTAAGCGTCTCTGGAGTTTCTAAATTAGCAGATGCATCACTTTCGATTTCAACATTTGCTACACCAAATGTTTTGGGACGAAATGACGGTTGGGGAGATAAACAAACTGGTTTGCTCTCTCTTGCCGACCAACTATGGCGCGTTCGTGGATATGGTGATTTTTGGTCACATTTACTGGTCGCTGAAGGTGCAATTGATATAGCGGCTGAACCCTCTTTAGCGCTCTGGGATATGGCCGCGCTCTGCATAATTGTCAAAGAGGCCGGAGGTCGATTCTCTGATTTTTCAGGCGTTGAAGGTCCAAATGGAGCAAACGCCGTGACCACTAACGGCTTATTGCATGAAGAAGTTTTGGGAATTTTCGCAAAGCGATAACCTCTAGGTATGGATGTTCGTACTGTTGATTTGAAAATTGAAGGAATGAGTTGTTCTTCTTGTGTGGCTACTCTTGAAAGAAGTTTAAATGCAATTCCCGGAGTAAGTGCAACTATAAATTTTGCAACAGAAAGCGCACACGCAACGCTCCCTGAGAATGTTGAAGTCGAGAATTTGATAAGTGCAATAGAAGGAAGCGGATACCGAGCTTCAATTCTTTCCCTTTCTGGAAACGATTTACTCGCTGCTCCGAATATCGGTTGGCGTTTGACATTAGCAGTTGTTTTTGCGGTACCAACAATTGTGATTGCAATGTTTTCTGCTCTGCATGACAGCATTGATAAAAACATACTCTTGCTCCTAGATAACTTAAACATTTTGCACCCGGCTCACGCGCCTTGGGGTTGGCTTGCTATCGCACTGAGTGTTCCGGTGGTTTTCATCGCTGGTTGGCCAGTGCATCGAGTAGGGCTTAGAAATTTAAGGCATCCACAAATGGACACGTTAATTTCACTCGGAACCCTCGTGGCTTTTTCTTGGTCGGTTTATGTCAATGCGACTGGTAACGGTGATCTCTATGTAGAGGTTGCTGCCGGCGTAATGCTCTTTATCTTGATTGGGAGATTTCTCGAAGCTCGCGCCAAACAACGGGCTGGAGATGCAATCCGTGCATTGCTAGCGCTTGGAGCACAAGAGGTTTCAATATTGCGTAATGGTGAAGAGGTACTTGCGCCAATTTCACATTTACAAATTGGAGATTTGTTCATTGCTCGTCCTGGACAAGCAATTGCAACTGATGGAGTAATCGTTGAAGGTGCAAGTTCTGTTGATACTTCTTTAGTTACAGGTGAATCACTTCCACAAGCCGTTGGCCCGGGAAATAAAGTCATTGGGGCAACGCTAAATCAAGATGGAAGATTAGTTATTCGTGCTGAACAAGTTGGTTCACAAACTCAACTTGCCCGGATAACCCGCTCAGTCATCCAAGCTCAAGGCGAAAAAGCACCATTAGCGCGAATGGCTGATCGAATTAGCGCAATATTTGTGCCGACAATTATCGCTCTATCTGCAATCACTTTTTTAGGTTGGTATTTCTCCGGCGCTTCACTTTCGGAAGCAATTTCGCCAGCCATCACTTTGTTGGTAATTGCTTGTCCATGTGCTTTGGGATTAGCAACACCAATTGCATTTCTGGTGGCTTCTGGTCGGGGAGCACAGCTTGGAATAATTATCTCTTCGCCAGCAGTCCTTGAAGATACGCGTGAAATTGATCTAGTAGTTCTAGATAAAACCGGCACTGTTACAACTGGCGACATAGATATTTTAACTGCTGAATACTTTGATTGCGATAAGAAGTTAGCGCTAACCATTATTGCTGCACTTGAAAATCAAAGTGAGCATGTGATCGGACAATCTCTGGTTAAGTATGCAATCAATAATGGAGCGGATAAATCTGCTGTTGTATCGGTAAGTGATTTCTTAGCAACTCCAGGAAGAGGAATTGCTGGACGAGTAGAAATTGATGGCGTTAAATACACCGCACTTGTTGGATCACCGTCTGCAATTTCTTACGGAACCGCGCCATTTACAAAGGCGATTTCAGAACTTTTAAACTCAGCAACTGTCGCCGGAAAAAGCTCAATTCTTTTAGCATGGGATGGTCAGACCCGTGCAATTGTTACAATTGGCGATTCAATAAAAGTTGATTCTGCTCCAGCAATTGCAAAGTTTAAAAAATTTGGAATCACTCCATGGTTGATAAGTGGAGATTCTGAGCAAGCCGCGCAAACCATTGCTAAAGAAGCAGATATCGCAATGGAGAATGTTAGAGCCGCAGTATTGCCAGACCAAAAAGTTGCTGCAATTAAAGAATTACAAGACAAAGGCCATCATGTTTTAATGATTGGTGACGGAGTAAATGATGCTGCCGCACTTGCTAGTGCTGATTTAAGTATGGCAATGGGAACTGGCACCGATACCGCAATCGCTGTAGCCGATATAACTTTAGTTCGCTCAGATTTAACTTCTGCAATAACAGCACTAAAACTTTCACGAAAGACTTTGCGAATCATAAAAGGAAACCTTGCTTGGGCTTTTGCTTACAACGCGATTGGCATTCCGATTGCGGCGGCTGGATTGCTCTCTCCCATGTATGCA
>JBILFD010000085.1:0-4784 GCA_044351765.1 Candidatus Nanopelagicaceae bacterium
TACTCGCAAAATTGGTCCAGCAATTGCAGCTGGTTGCACCGTAATTGTAAAACCTGCAACTGAAACTCCACTTACTACTTTGGCGATCGCTGATATTTTGCATCGTGCAGGCGTTCCTGCCGGTGTTGTAAATGTGATCACGCCAACTCCTGCTGGTCCAGCAATCACTCGCTTACTTCAAGATCCAAGATTGAAAAATCTTTCGTTTACTGGATCAACTCAAGTTGGAAAAATCCTTTTAAAGCAAGCAGCAGATCGTGTAATCCGCACCTCAATGGAGTTAGGCGGAAACGCACCATTTATTGTTCTGGATGATGCAGATATTGATGAAGCAGTAAAGGGGGCGATGATTGCCAAGTTGCGTAATGGCGGAGCTGCTTGTACTGCTGCAAACCGTTTTTATGTTTCCAAAAAAGTTGCTACACAATTCACTGAAAAGTTAACAGCAGCGATGGCAGAAATTAAAATGGCTTCTGGATTAACAGAAGGTGCCCAACTTGGCGCAAGTGTTTCGGTAAAAGAACGAAATAAAATTGCCGATCTTGTAACTGCATCAATCTCACAAGGCGCTGAATTAAAACTTGGTGGAAAAACTCCTGATGGCGATGGCGCTTTCTATCCGCCTACAGTTCTTACAGTTGCAGCAGATAATGAAATTCTGCAAGAAGAAATCTTTGGACCAGTTGCTGTAATCGTTACAGTGGATTCTGATGAACAAGCAATTTCTCTTGCAAATGACACTGAATACGGCTTAATCAGTTACATCTACTCAGCCGATCTGGGCCGTGCGCTCAAAGTCGCTGAAGCGATGGAATCTGGAATGGTGGCCATCAACCGCGGAGTGATTTCTGATCCAGCCGCCCCATTTGGCGGATACAAACAAAGTGGACTTGGCCGCGAAGGTGGCTTTGATGGAGTCCATGAGTTCCTCGAGAAGAAGTACATCGGCGCTGCTTTCTAGGTTCATTTTGGCAGAGCAATAGAGGCGTGTACCCTCTACCTGTTCAATCAAATCAGCAGTGAAGAAAGAAGTATTGCCCCCCTAGCTCAGTCGGTAGAGCGTTTCCATGGTAAGGAAAAGGTCAACGGTTCGATTCCGTTGGGGGGCTCGGCGGGGTAGCTCAGCCTGGTAGAGCAAGCGGCTCATAATCGCTGTGTCGCCGGTTCAAGTCCGGCCTCCGCTACTCGATTTCTCGCCTTAGGGCGAGAACGGGTACGCTCAGACCTTCACGAAAGTGGAGCTAAATTAGACAGGAGCATGACCATGGCAAGTAAGAGTGCGGATATCCGCCCAAAGATCACCATGGCCTGCGTGGATTGCAAAGAACGCAATTACATCACCAAGAAAAATCGCCGTAACGATCCAGATCGTATGGAGATGAAGAAGTTCTGCCCGCGTTGCAAAGCCAGCACACTTCACCGGGAGACCCGCTAAATCATGGCCGCCCCCGACCTAGTCGGGCGTAAATTTCTGGGAACGCAGACGCAAAGAGTTAATCAACAAGATTTGATTTCATTTGCAACATCAATTGGCGAAAACCCTGACACTCAAATTTCACAACTTCCAACTTTCCCAATTCGCTATACGTTGAATGAAGCCGAACGCATCGCCCCAGAGCTTGGTTTGGATTGGAGCCGAGTTGTTCATGGCGATCAAAGATTTATACATCACCGATTTCTAAAAGTAGATGAAGAAGTCCGCGCGGATAGCGAAATTGAAGCGGTCAAATCTATGGCCGGTAATGAGATTTTAACTTTGAGATCTGATCTTTTTGTGGGCGATGAGTTAGTTACCTCCACTTGGTCAACTCTGGTCTTTCGAGGTCAACAATGAGTGCGCTAACTGGAATCGAAATTGGCGCTGAGCTGCCGACACAAACCTTTCATTTAGATCGAGTGATGCTGAGCAATTATGCAAAAGCAAGTGGGGATTTAAATCCCATCCACCTCGATGAAGCTTTTGCTAAAAGTGTTGGCCTACCAAATGTGATTGCACATGGAATGCTCACCATGGCGCTCGCCGGAAAAGCGTTAAACACTTGGTGCAATCGAGAATTCCAAGTAGTTGAAATCTTTGCTCGCTTCACTAAGCCGGTGGTTGTTGAAGCAGATTCGAAAAGTAATTTAGAAGTGAGTGGCAAAATTGCTGAAATCACTGATGGGAAGATACGCGTTGATTTAACCGTTATTTCAAATGAGCAAAAAGTACTTGGTATGACTCGCGCTTTTGTGGTTAAGGTATAAATCATGGAACTGGCTAAATTAAGTACATTCCGAGTTGGCGGTGCCGCAAAGAAATTAGTTATTGCCAATAATGAAAGCGAAATTATTGAGGCTGTGGAGAATGCCGGCAAAGAAGCAATTCTGATTATCGGTGCAGGATCAAATTTACTTATTAGTGATCAAGGTTTTGATGGAACCGTAATAGTTATCAAAAGCAGTGGCTCCTCGCTTGATCAAGATGCCTGTTCGGGTGGAACAATCACAGTTAGCGCGGGAGAGAATTGGGAAAGTTTTGTTCAACGAACCGTAGAGCAAGGTTTCAGCGGGCTTGAATCGATGAGTGGAATTCCAGGAACAGTTGGAGCGGTCCCAATTCAAAACGTAGGCGCTTACGGCCATGAAGTTGCTGAATTTATTGCCAGAGTCCGCACATACGATCGATCCAGAGAAGAGATCGTAACTTTCACAGCAAATCAATGTGGCTTCGGATATCGAACATCATTGTTTAAAGAAGAGCCAAACCGCTGGGTAGTTTTAGATGTGACTTTTCAATTAAAAGTGGGCGAATTATCCGCTCCAATTATGTATCGCGAATTAGCAAATGAATTAGGCGTTGAAATTGGTTCACGAGTGGAAGTCGCAAAATGCCGAGCTGCAGTATTGAAGTTAAGAAAGAGCAAAGGAATGTTGCTTGATGAGACAGACCCTGACACTTGGTCCGCTGGCTCATTCTTTACTAATCCAGTTGTGAGCACTTCGGTTGCTAAATCTTTACCTGAAGAAGCAACAAGATGGATCGTCGGAGATAACAAAATTAAAGTTTCGGCCGCATGGCTATTGCAAAACTCGGGAATGTCACGCGGTGATCGACTCGGGGGAGCAGGCATTTCAAGTAAACATGTTTTAGCACTTTGTAATGCAGATAATGCAACTGCTCAAGAAATTATTGAATTGGCGAAAAAAGCCCGTAAAGCAGTAAAAGATAATTTTGGAATCACACTCACCCCTGAGGTGCGCTTAATTGGCTTAACGTTAGATTAATTAGCCATTAATTAAGTTTTTAATGCGGGTAATTCCTTCAATTAAATCTTCATCACTTAATGCGTATGAGAAGCGCAAGTATCCTGAAGGACCAAATGCTTCACCTGGCACTGCAGCAACTTCAACTTCGTCAAGAATCAAGTTTGCTAATTCGCTACTGGTTTGTGGTTTCTTTCCGCGAATCTCTCTACCAAGAACACCGTGAACTGCTGGGTATGCGTAGAAAGCACCTTGTGGTGTTGGACAAGAAAATCCATCAATCTCATTTAACATTTTTACAATTAAATTACGGCGGCGTAAAAACGCAACTTTCATTTCATTTGATGCACTCAAGTCACCGTTAAGAGCGGCGATAGCTGCACGTTGTGAAACGTTGGCAACATTTGCAGTCATGTGTGATTGTAAATTTGTTGCGGCTTTAATAATGTCTTTTGGTCCAGCCATCCAACCAACGCGCCAACCAGTCATCGCATAAGTTTTTGCAACACCATTCAAGACAATTGTGCGATCGCGTAACTCTGGGAACATAACTGGAAGTGATGGGGCAGTAGCTCCGTCATAAAGCAAGTGCTCATAAATTTCATCTGTTAAAACCCAGATCTCGTGCTTAAGTGCCCATTCACCAATCGCGCGAACTTGTTCAACTGTGTAAACAGATCCAGTTGGGTTGCTAGGAGAACAAAAAATAAGTGCTTTTGTTTTTGGAGTACGTGCAGCTTCAAGTTGTTCTACGGTCACGCAATAATTGCTTGATTCATCAGCGAAGACTTCAACTGGAATTCCACCAGCGATACGAATCTGTTCTGGATATGTAGTCCAATAAGGAGCAGGAAGAATTACTTCATCGCCTTCATCAACAATTGTGGCAACTGCTTGAAATACCGCTTGCTTTCCACCATTTGTTACTAAAACATTTTCAACTGCAATATCAAAATTAGAATCACGTTTTGTTTTTGCAACAATCGCTTCGCGCAATTCCGGTAAGCCAGCAACTGGCGTGTAGCGATGATTTGATGGGACCCGGATTGCTTTTTCAGCCGCATCTAAAATGTAACCTGGGGTTGGAAAGTCAGGTTCCCCAGCTCCGAAACCAATTACTGGTCTACCTGCAGCTTTTAGGGCTTTGGCTTTGGCATCTACTGCAAGGGTGGCCGATTCGGCGATAGCGGCGATTCGACTGGAGATTCGGCTTTGATTTGGGCTCATGAGGGGCAATCCTGCCACTAAATAATAGGAATGCGAGCCGGAGTCCCCGCCTAGAAGTTGGGCCGAGGAGTCAGGGATTCACCGAGTTAGACCCGACCCCACCTCAACCTCTACACTCACCCGTCTAGCGCTTCGGATCTTCCCCGCTTTTGAGTTACTTAGTGGCTCCTGATTGGGTAAGGCCTTGAAGTTCTGGAGGGCAGTAGTTCAATTGGTAGAGCACCGGTCTCCAAAACCGGGGGTTGGGGGTTCAAATCCCTTCTGCCCTGCGACAAATCAAATGAGTTTTAACGAGTGAAAGGGATTGTGATGAG
>JBILFD010000086.1:0-4741 GCA_044351765.1 Candidatus Nanopelagicaceae bacterium
TTTCACCTTGCTGACAAGGGCAGGGTTTAGCGCGTAACCTGATCCCACTAGAACTCCAAAAAATTAAAGGGGCAAGTTGCGATGAAAGCGCTTAAAAACTTTGTTGGTGGAAAATCCATTGAGGCAAAAAGTGGCAAGAGCAGCCAATTAATAAATCCAGCCACAGGTCAGGCATACATGACTGCGCCAGTTTCTGATGCCGCAGATGTTGATCACGCTCTCAAAGTCGCCGAAAAAGCTTTTGGTGGATGGCGTGATTCCACACCAAGTGAACGCCAACGTGCGCTATTGAAAATTGCCGACGCACTTGAATCTCGCGCGGAAGAAATTATTGCAATTGAATCTGAAAATACTGGAAAACCTCTTGCAGTTACTCGTTCTGAAGAAGTACCTCCAATGATTGATCAAATTAGATTTTTTGCAGGTGCAGCCAGAAACTTGGAAGGTTTATCAGCAGGGGAGTACATGCATGGCATGACTTCATTTATTAGACGTGAACCAATCGGAGTGTGTGCGCAAGTAACTCCTTGGAATTATCCAATGATGATGGCAGTTTGGAAGTGGGCACCAGCGATTGCTGCAGGTAACACTGTTGTGCTAAAGCCAAGTGACACAACACCTGCATCTACAGTTTTTATGGCAGAAGTTATGTCTGAGTTTTTACCAGAAGGTGTTTTTAACGTTGTCTGCGGAGATAGAGATACCGGGCGGGCATTAATTAGCCATGAGATTCCGCAATTAGTAGCAATTACTGGTTCAGTTCGCGCTGGAATGGAAGTTGCATCAGCTGCATCGCAGGATGTGAAACGAGTACACCTTGAGTTAGGCGGAAAGGCACCCGTTGTCGTTTTTGATGATGCAGATTTAGAAGCCGCAGCTGCCTGGATTGCAGTCGCCGGATTTTTTAATGCCGGTCAAGATTGCACTGCAGCAACTCGCGTACTTGTAGGGCCAAAAGCTTATGATGATTTTGTCGCTTTGCTTACTGAGCAAGCAAAGAATGAAATAAAAATTGGTATGCCTCATGAGGATGTATTAGTTGGCCCAGTAAATAACGAATCTCAGTTAAAACGGGTTGCCGGATTTTTAGAGCGGACACCAAGTCATGCAAAAATTATGACTGGTGGCGCTCCATTGAAACAACCTGGATTCTTTTTCCCGCCAACCGTAGTTGCGGGTCTCAAGCAAGATGATGAGATGATCCAAAGTGAAATATTTGGCCCAGTAATTACAGTGCAGAAATTTACTGATGACGACGAAGCGCTGCGCTTTGCCAATGGAGTTAAATATGGATTGGCATCAAGTGTCTGGACTAAAGATCATGGCCGGGCCATGCGGATGGCTAAGGCTTTTGATTTCGGATGCGTCTGGATCAATACCCATATTCCGATCGTGGCTGAGATGCCACACGGTGGATTCAAGCACTCGGGCTATGGCAAAGATCTCTCAAATTACGGTTTTGAGGATTACACCCGGATCAAACACGTTATGACCAACCTCGAGGCGTAAATCTCAGCGTATTTGATGGCGAAATCTGGTCATATGGGGCTGTGAAGTCCTACGATCAGTCCCGCAACCTAAAGTCCTAGATTAAGGAGAAATTCAATGAAGCCAGAGCTAACTCCGGAAGTGCGTTCGATTGTCCGTGCCCAACTCTCACGTCGCCGCTTCATTGCAGGTGCAGGTGCGGTGAGTGGTGCGACTTTGCTTGCAGCGTGCAGTTCAAAAGATGCTGAAAGTGGCAGCGCCGATGCAACTGCGAGCGCTCCTGTAGATGAGGGCGGAACAGTTCGTTGGGCTAACTGGCCGGGATATTTAGATTTTGATTCAGATAAAAAAACTTACACATCATTGGAAACTTTTAAAGCCGCATCTGGAATCAACGTTGTTTATAAAGAAGATGTAAATGACAACGACGAGTTTTATGGAAAAGTGCAGGGTCAATTAAAACTTGGCAAAGATATTGGATATGACATTGTCACCCTGACCGACTGGATGGCTGGACGCTGGGTACGTATGGGTTACACCCAAGCATTTGATGAAGCGAACATTCCTAATAAAGCAAACATTTTGCCAAGTTTGGCAAATGTTGGTTTTGATCCAGGTCGTAAGAGCACAATAACTTGGCAATCTGGTTTTGCCGGATTCGGTTGGAACAAGGAAAAAATTCCTGGAGGAATCCAAAGTATCGAACAACTTTTTGATAAAAAGAACAAAGGTCGTGTTGAAGTGCTGAGTGAAATGCGCGACACGATGGGAGTTATTTTGCTATCCCAGGGAGTCGATCCTTCTCAGCCTTTCACGGATGATCAATTTATGAATGCAATTGATTTCTTGGAAAAGAAAATAGCTGATGGATTTATTCGCCAAGTAAAAGGTAACGACTATCTCGAAGATCTGGTCAGTGGAGATGCCGTTGCAGTAATTGGGTGGAGCGGAGATCTTTTCTCACTTTCAAACGAAAATGGTGGAAAATTTGGATTCCAAGTTCCAGAATCAGGTGGAACTTTGTGGAGCGATAACGCAATGATTCCTTCTACATCCAAAAATAAGAAAAATGCTGAGACGGTACTTAATAATTACTACGATCCAGCGATTGCGGCTCAAGTTGCAGCATATGTAACTTATATTTGCCCAGTAGTTGGCGCTCAAGCTGAAATGGAAAAAATCGATCCAGAGTTAGCAAAGAACCCATTTATTTTCCCTGACGAAGATGCATTGGCGAATGTACGTGTGTTCCGCACTCTGACTCCAGAGGAAGACACCAAGTACTCCGAAGCATTCCAAGCAGCAGCAGGAAACTAATAGTGGCAAATCACCCTGATGCGGCAGCTGCTAAAACAGGAGATTTGAAACTAAGCAGTATCACCAAAAGATTTGGTGACTTCTTAGCGGTTGATGATTTAGATCTGGTGATCCCCAAAGGTTCGTTTTTCGCACTTTTGGGGCCATCCGGTTGTGGCAAAACCACAACACTGCGAATGATCGCTGGTCTCGAGGAACCAACTTCGGGAAAAATTTATTTGGGTGATACGGATTTAACTGATACAAAATCATATCGTCGGCCAGTCAATACAGTTTTTCAAAATTATGCTTTATTTCCTCATTTAACAATCTTTGAAAATGTGGCCTTTGGTTTGCGTAGGCGCGGAATTAAAGATGTAAAAGATTCAGTCGAAAAAGTTTTAGCATTGGTTGAGTTAGCGCATTTACGTGATCGCAAGCCAACTCAGTTATCTGGTGGACAACAACAGCGGATCGCAGTTGCGCGCGCCATAGTAAATCGCCCAGCTTTGTTACTACTTGATGAGCCGCTTGGTGCACTTGATCTTAAATTACGGCGCCAAATGCAGATTGAATTGAAATGGATTCAAACTGAAGTTGGAATCACTTTCGTCCATGTGACACATGATCAAGAAGAGGCCATGACAATGGCAGACACAATCGCAGTAATGAATGAAGGTCGAATCGAACAACTAGGTTCACCAGCGGATCTATATGAGAATCCTAAAACTGCATTTGTGGCAAACTTTCTAGGCCAGTCAAATTTCATTAAAGGAACCGTTGAATCAACCTCCGGTGCTGATCAATTTGTAAATTTACAAGGAACTCGAATTGCAATTCCAGCCGCCCGTAACAGCAGTACACACAAGAGTGTTCTGGTTGGAATTCGACCTGAAAAATTTAGAATTCATAACGTTGGAGATGCAACATCTGGAAATAAGTTAGAAGGTGGCGTTGTCACTGACATTTCTTTCGTGGGAGTTAGCACCCAATATCAAGTAGAGATGCCTTGGAAGCAAGAGTTAATGATCTTTGAACAAAACGACGGTGGCGCACCAAATCTTCGCAAAGGTGATGCAGTAACTCTTTCTTGGGAACCACATTTTACTTTTGCGCTCGATGGCGATGAAGATGTCACATCAGGTTTATCAGGAGCGGACGCCGAATAATGGCATTTGCTCACGCTGGTACCGCAACTGCAAGTAAACCCGGTCGCGTTGGGATGCGGATCCCATACCTACTTTTACTTCCTGGCTTGCTTTGGCTTTTATTGTTTTTCATCCTGCCACTGATAAATCTGGCCGAAACCTCTACTAAAACTCCTGTTGCCGGTGGTGAAACCGGTTCCTACGAACAGACATTTAGATTACAAAACTATGTAGAGGCGTTTACGGAAAATAGTGCTCAATTCTCTCGCTCTTTTATCTACGCTCTTATTGCGACTCTCTTAGCACTTGCTATTTCATACCCGCTTGCTTATGCAATTGCATTTAAAAGTGGGAAATATAAAAATATTTTGTTAGTTTTAGTAATTGCCCCATTTTTTACCTCATTCTTACTTCGGACAATCGCATGGAAGCAAATTCTGGGAGCAGAAGGACCAGTCATTTCTGTTTTACAAACACTTCATCTAATTGGTCCTGATACCACGATCACTGCTTCGGCATTCGCAGTTGTTACTGGTATGACTTATAACTTTCTACCATTTATGACTTTGCCAATTTATGCAAGCTTGGATCGAATTGATCCACGCTTGATGGAAGCCTCAGGTGATCTTTACGCTAATGGTTTCACCACTTTCAGAAGAGTTACTTTTCCGCTATCAATGCCTGGAGTAGTAGCCGGTACTTTGCTGACCTTTATTCCGGCAGCTGGAGATTACGTCAACGCACAAATTCTTGGAAACCCAACAACCAAAATGATAGGCAATGTAATTGATTCAAGATTCTTCCGAATA
>JBILFD010000087.1:0-4614 GCA_044351765.1 Candidatus Nanopelagicaceae bacterium
GATGGGTTACGCAGTTCCTGCGGCTATGGGCGCGAAAGTTGGTGCACCAGATACCACGGTGTGGGCAATTGATGGAGATGGTTGTTTCCAAATGACTAATCAAGAGTTAGTTACTTGCGCACTAAATAATATTCCAATCAAAGTTGCAGTTATAAATAATGAAAGTCTTGGCATGGTTCGTCAATGGCAGACTCTTTTTTACAACGAACGTTATTCAAATACCGATCTGCACTCAAAGCGAATTCCAGATTTCACAAAATTAGCGGATGCAATGGGATGTATTGGATTGCGTTGTGAACGTCCTGAAGATGTTGATAAGACAATTGAAAAAGCGATGTCAATCAATGATCAACCAGTTGTAGTTGATTTCGGTGTTTTTAGAGATGCAATGGTTTGGCCGATGGTTGCCGCTGGAACATCTAATGACGAGATTATGGTTGCGCGCGAACTAGCGCCCGACTGGGATTCGCAGGAACTCTGATGAAACTCGGACGCACTTCACACACAATTTCTGTTTTAGTTGAAAACCGTTCTGGTGTTTTAGCTCGCGTATCAGCCCTCTTCTCACGCCGTGGTTACAACATTGAAGGATTGTCTGTTGGACCAACTCAAGATCCAGAAATTTCGCGCATAACAATCGTAGTAAGCGTTGAAGGTCACGCACTTGATCAAGTTATTCAACAGTTAGATAAATTGGTTAACGTAATTGCAATTGAAGAGATGCATGAGAGCTCATCTGTGCAAATTGAATTGTTATTGGTGCGGGTCTCAGTTACTGCCGAGAACCAAGATAAGTTGGAAGCATTAGTCGCGCAGCACGGAGGCAAAGTGGCTGAAATGGCCCCAACTTCAGCAATCGTCTCGCTAACTGATACCTCAGCCAAGATCGAAGCCCTCATAAGCGCCCTTCACCCGTTCGGAATCCTCGAATTAACGCAGTCCGGGCTAGTCGCAATGAGGCGTACGATATAGCCCGATTCATATAGGAAAACCCAGTCCAGATCCAACTAGAAAGAGAGTGCTCCTGTGGCAACTATGTATCACGATGACGATGCCGACCTATCCATCATTCAAGGACGAAAGGTTGCGGTAATTGGTTACGGCTCACAGGGCCATGCCCATGCACTTAGCTTGCGCGACAGTGGCGTAGATGTGCGCGTTGGTCTTGCCGAGGGATCAAAATCTCGTGCGAAAGCAGAAGCAGAAGGATTGCGCGTTGTTAGCGTTGCAGATGCAGTAAAAGAAGCAGATGTAATTATGTTGCTTGCACCAGATCACGTGCAGCGTCATATTTACAACGATTCAATTGCACCAAATCTAAAACCTGGATCTGCGCTGTTCTTTGGTCATGGATTCAATATTCGTTTTGGTTACATCAAACCAGGTGCCGACATTGATGTTTGCATGGTTGCACCAAAGGGTCCAGGACATTTAGTTCGTCGTGAATACTCTGCCGGTCGTGGAGTTCCTGTAATCGTTGCAGTTGAACAAGATGCAACCGGAAAAGCCTGGCCATTAACGCTTTCGTATGCAAAAGCAATTGGCGGACTTCGTGCTGGTGGAATTCTTACTACCTTCACTGAAGAGTGTGAAACAGATTTATTTGGTGAGCAAGCAGTACTTTGCGGTGGAGCTTCTCAATTAGTTCAATATGGTTTCGAAGTTTTGATTGAAGCCGGATACCAACCAGAGGTTGCTTACTTCGAATGTCTACATGAGTTGAAGTTAATTGTTGACCTCATGTATGAAGGCGGCATTGCTAAACAGCGTTGGTCAGTATCTGACACTGCTGAATACGGCGACTACGTTTCAGGACCACGCGTACTTGACGCACATGTCAAAGAAAATATGAAGGCAGTTTTGAAAGATGTTCAAAATGGTTCATTCGCCGCAAGATTTATTGCAGATCAAGATGCGGGAGCACCTGAATTCAAAGCTCTTCGCACAAAGGGTGAAGTTCATCCAATCGAGGCAGTTGGACGTTCACTTCGCGCGATGATGTCATGGGTTAAATCCTCTGATGATTACCGTGAAGGTTCGGCTGCGCGTGGCTAAACCTGTTGTATTAATTGCAGAAGAGCTAAGTCCGGCAACTCTTGATGCACTCGGTCCTGATTTCGAGATTCGAAATTGTGACGGAGCAAATCGTGCAGAGTTGTTGCCAGCACTGGCTGCTGGAGTAGATGCAGTGTTGATTCGCTCAGCAACAAAAATGGATGCTGAAGCGATTGCAGCTGCAAAAGGCTTAAAAGTTATTGCTCGCGCAGGAGTGGGATTAGACAACGTCGATGTTCCCGCTTCAACTGCTGCTGGCGTAATGGTCGTAAATGCACCAACTTCAAATATCGTTTCGGCAGCAGAACTTGCAATTGCGCTTTTGCTGGCTTCAGCTCGCCACATCTCTCCAGCACATGCTGCACTTCGTGTTGGTAAATGGGCGCGTTCGAAGTACACCGGTGCTGAATTATTTGAAAAGACATTAGGCATTGTTGGTTTTGGAAGAATTGGTCAGTTAGTCGCACATCGCATGCAAGCGTTTGGTATGAATGTGATTGCTTATGATCCTTACCTTCAACCTGCTCGCGCTGCTCAATTGGATGTGCGCTTAGTTGATCTTGATACTTTGCTTGCAGAAGCAGATTTCATAACTATCCACCTTCCAAAGACTAAAGAGACCGCAAACTTGATCGGTGTTGAAGCACTTAAGAAAGTTAAGCCAACTGTGCGCATTATCAATGCTGCTCGCGGTGGAGTCTTGGATGAGGAAGCACTTTATGATGCAATCAAATCAGGTCGCGTAGCTGGTGCTGGTCTAGATGTATTTTCTACTGAACCATGTGTTGATTCACCTTTGTTCCAATTAGATCAAGTTGTAGCTACTCCACATTTAGGTGCGTCTACTGATGAAGCCCAAGAGCGCGCTGGAATTGCAGTTGCAGTTTCAGTCCGGAAAGCTCTTGCTGGTGAGTTAGTACCTGATGCTGTAAACGTAAAAGGTGGCGCAATCGCTGAAGTGCTACGACCTGCTCTTCCTTTAGTTGAAAAATTGGCACAAGTTCTAGTTGGAATCTCTGGTGAAACTCCAGTATCCGTAGAAGTTTGCGTCTTTGGTGAAATTGCAGCAGAGGATTGCTCAGTCTTATCAACAAGTGCATTACGCGGTGTCCTAAGTGGAACCGGCGTTAATGATGTTACCTATGTAAATGCCCCTGGACTTGCTAATGATCGCGGCTTAACAGCAACTGTCACTACAAATACAGATAGCCCAGATCATCGCAACATGGTTGAAGTATGTGGCGCACTTGCAGATGGAAGCAGAGTTTCTATCAGTGGAACTTTGATGGGAATTCGCCGTGTTGAGAAAATTATCAAGATTGATAATTACGATCTTGATCTTGCAACCGCTGAGAACTTGTTGTTCTTGCGCTACACCGACCGTCCAGGTGTAGTTGGTGCAGTTGGAAACGCACTTGGCGCATTGAAAATCAACATTGCTGGAATGCAAGTTGCTCGTGATGAGCGCGGCGGCGAAGCATTGATGGTGCTTACAGTTGATTCAGCGATTCCTGCAGATTTGTTGGCAAAAGTTGCAAAAGAAACTGATGCAAAAGCCAGATTTGTGACATTGGTGTAGTTGCCATGAAACAGATCAAATTAGGAGTTATCGGTGGCGACGGGATTGGTCCTGAAGTTGTTGCTGAGGGATTGAAAGTCCTAGACAAAATCGGAACCCAAATTGGCGTTTCATTTGAACGTCATAATTTTGATCTTGGTGCCGGATTGTGGCATCGCACTGGTGAAGTTTTGCCAGAAAGCGTGATGTCAGATCTTGCGAAATGTGATGTGATTTTATTAGGCGCAATTGGAGACCCATCTGTGCCTAGTGGAATTCTTGAACGTGGCATTTTATTAAAAATCCGGTTTGCATTTGATCATTACATAAATTTGCGCCCTGCTCGCCTATATCCAAATGTTCAATCACCTCTTGCAACTAAAGATGAGATTGACTTTGTGGTTGTGCGCGAAGGAACTCAAGGACCTTACGTAGGAGCAGGTGGAGTTTTAGCTGAAGGTACTGCTCAGGAAATTGCTACAGAAGAGAGTCTTAATACTCGCTATGGCGTAGAGCGCACCATTCGTTACGCATTTGAATTAGCTGGAACTAGAAATCGCAAGAAATTAACTTTGGTTCACAAAAATAACGTTTTAGTTCGTGCTGGTTCATTGTGGACTCGGACATTTAATGAAGTTGCTAAAGAATATCCTGGCATTTCAACTGATTACATCCATGTGGATGCCGCTTCAATGTTTTTTGTCTCGAACCCAGGCAGATTTGATGTTGTAGTCACTGACAATTTATTTGGCGACATCTTGACTGATATTGCCGCTGCTGTCTGTGGCGGAATTGGATTAGCAGCAAGTGGAAATATCAATCCAACTGGGGCATTTCCTTCAATGTTTGAGCCAGTTCATGGAACTGCTCCGGATATTGCGGGTAAAGGAATTGCAGATCCAACAGCAACGATTCTCTCAGTTGCAATGTTATTAAATCATCTTGGATATGCAGAAGCAGGGGCAAAAGTAGAAGCAGCCGTAGCGGCAGATTTGAAATCT
>JBILFD010000182.1:0-4580 GCA_044351765.1 Candidatus Nanopelagicaceae bacterium
TCCGCCGGAGTTTCCTGGGCCGCCTTGTGGTCCGCCGAAGTTTCCTGGGCCGCCTTGTGGTCCGCCGAAGTTACCTGGTCCGCCTGCTGGTCCACCTTGTGGTCCGCCGAAGTTACCTGGTCCGCCTGCTGGTCCACCTTGTGGTCCGCCAAATCCCATCGCTGCGTTAGCTTGATCTTGCGGCAAGTTGTTTCCCATTGAATCTTTTGGAGGAGCGATCCATGCCCCACCTGCGGTTTGAACCATGCCAGGTGCTGTTGGGCCTTGAGGAGGTGGAGGTGTTCCGCCGCCGAAACTTCCTGGAGGAGGTGGTGGAGGTGTTCCGCCGCCGAAGTTTCCTGGAGGAGGTGGTGGAGGTGTTCCGCCGCCGAAGTTTCCTGGAGGAGGTGGTGGTGGTGTTCCGCCGCCGAAGTTTCCTGGAGGAGATGGTGGTGGTGGTGGTGGTGGAGGTGCCATTTCCGCCGCAGGAGGCGGTGGAGGAGGTGGAGGTGGTGGTGCCATTTCCGCCGCAGGAGGCGGTGGAGGAGGTGGAGGTGGTGGAGGTGCTCCGGCTCCTGGACCTGCTGGAGGAGGTGTCTGTTCAGTCATTTTGTGCTCCTAATTGGTTAGTAGGTGTCGGAAAATAGGAAAAACAAAAGCAAAAAGCTGGAATCAAAAATCATGTAGCCACTCAAGAGGCGGTTCCCGACGAACCCTTACTAATCAAACCTTATTCCGAAAAAGTTCCGCTGAGTAGTGAATTTGCAAAATTTTAATGAGTTTTTTGCACCTAGGTAGGGGTACCCCCACGAATAGCAGAAATCGTCAAAGTTAAGAGAAAAGATGTTGGCTGATAAGGTTCCCCCGGTTTAAAAAACATGCGTCGTTAGCTCAGTTGGTAGAGCAGGTGACTCTTAATCACCGGGTCGGCGGTTCGAGCCCGTCACGACGCACCATAAAGATGCAGTTCAAGCGATTGAAATGAATCCAAATACTTTCTCGAATAATGCCGCTCTAAATGAGCGTAAACATTTAACTTCTCATGGGCTGAAATTTGACCTAGAAACACTTGAATATCGAGTGTAATCTTCAATCAAATGGAAACGATTATTTTGCTTTCACTAATCCCTCTCTCGCTTTTTGGTTGGTATTGGTTATTTTTCCGAAAATACAACCCAGGGATGACAGGAATAAGTAGATCAGCCCGTGCGCAAGTTTTTCCATTTATCGAGGCCTACTCGCACTACAAAACTGCAGCTTTGAAGGCAGCCACAAAAGGATCAGGGGCTGAAAATTACATTCAAAAAGTTTTAGCTAAAGCCGCACAGGGTTTACCAGGAAACGAAGAATCTGCAGTAATTTTTCATAAATACGTGCAAGCAATGACCTCTTGGAGCCAAGAAGTAGATAGAAATTTTCAGGACAAAGAAAAGATGTCTCATGCTGCTAAAAAATTGGAATTAGATATCGACCTATTAGCGCCTATGTGTGAAAAGTTGGGCTGGAAGTTTAAAAATAATTGGCGGAAAAATTAAACCCTTTTAATCGACGTGGAACACCTCAGGGATTATGTGCCAGTGCTCGCTAGGAGTGGCCTCCTCAACCCTTTCCAACAACGGTGCAATTAAATTTCGCCATTCAACATTTTTTGGATTTTCACTAGCTTTTTTCATATCGCTTTCAAAATCATTTCCGACATACTCTAAATACTCGAAAAGTAATTCGCCGTATCGATACATGGAAAAATTACGGATGTTGCAGTCGTGTAATATTTTTAAGACTTCGGGCCAAACATTTGCGTGATGGAGTTCAAACATCTCCCATTGTGATTTTGGAATTCGAATAACTGAGGCATAGCGCTGCAACTAAATCATTTTCCTAGCCGACACTGCTTGATGAACTGGATTGTCCATCTTCTGAAACAACTTCTTCAACTATTTCTGCTTCAACGACATCTACAACTTCCTCTTCAATGATGTTCTCCTGATCAGAGATTATTTCTTCCCCCGCTATGACTTCTGCCTCTTCCGCTGAAACCAGGAACTCAACTTCAGCTTCTGCTTGGGCATCAGCTGCAACTTCTTCGGCTTCTTCTACGATTGCTTCAGCTTCAGCTTCTGCTTCAGCTTCGGCGATAATTTGATCAGTCAGAGTCTCATCTTCTTCTGGGATTAATGCTGGATTAATGAATTCGTCAAGTGCAATTTCATAAGCTGTTAGCTCATCTTCATACTGAAGTATTGCTTCGTTATATTCACTTAATTCATTTTCAATCTTTTCTGCTATATCTTTAAATAAAGCTTGACCTGCAGGAGTCTTTTCAAGAAGTGTCGTTAACTTATCGCCCAATTTAGAGTTTTGAATCGTGTCCAGTAATTCTTCTAGATCTTCTTCATTCTTTAGAAAACTCTTTATGAATGCTTCTGGATTTTTTTGCAAGTCCTTGATGTCATTTTTGCCATCAAAACCAGGAAGACGTTTAATTATTTTTGCGCCATCTTTACTTCCGGCTGCCTTCGCTAATAATTTGATCAAATCGTCAACTTTGCCCTCAAATGCATTTAAGTAAACCACTGTCATGTCTGGCTCTTCAGGAGCTTCTGGAGGTTCTGGCAAAGTTCTAACACTTAAATTTTGCATTGACATGAACGGCCCTCTCTTTAGTCCTGCGTCAAAAAGTCTTGGCTTATGGTTCTGCATTCGTGCGGTCTTTACAACTCCATACTTAAATCTGAACTCAAAATCACGGGTTGCGAATAGGGATTACCCAACTTCGATGAACTACTCCTGGCCCATTTCTAGCTGCCCAATCAACTTGAACTCTCCCCCACCAAGTTGTCCTTGTGCGGCATACATCTCAAGTTTGGCACGGGTATCTGCGATATCTAGATTGCGCATGGTTAGTTGACCAATGCGATCTACTGGTCCAAAAGCGGCATTCTCAGTGCGCTCCATTGAGAGTTTTTCTGGGTGATAAGTGAGCGTTGATCCAGTCGTATTAATAATTGAATAATCATCACCACGACGAAGACGTAATGTCACTTCGCCAGTAACAGCTGACGCAACCCAACGTTGCAAAGATTCACGCAACATCAATGCTTGTGGATCTAACCAACGGCCTTCATAAAGCAATCTTCCAAGACGTCTACCTTCGGCGTGATAATTTGCGACAGTATCTTCATTGTGGATACCGCTGATCAATCTTTCATACGCAATAAACAATAAAGCCATTCCTGGTGCTTCATAGATGCCACGGCTCTTTGCTTCGATAATCCTATTTTCAATTTGATCTGCCATGCCAAGACCATGACGTCCACCAATTTGATTAGCTTCATTCATCAAGGCAACCACATCTGTAAAGCTCTTGCCGTTTATGGAAACTGGTCTTCCTTGTACAAAAGCAATTTTTACATCTTCGGTTGCAATCTTTACTGACTCATCCCAAAACTTAACGCCCATAATTGGGTTAACAATTTCAATAGATGAATCAAGATTTTCTAAACTTTTTGCTTCATGGGTTGCACCAAGAATATTTGCATCAGTTGAATAAGCCTTTTCAACACTATCGCGATAAGGCAACTTGTTCGCAACTAACCATTCAGACATCTCTTTACGGCCGCCGAGTTCGCGCACAAAATCTGCATCAAGCCATGGCTTATAAATTCTTAAATTTGGATTAGCTAATAAGCCGTAACGATAAAAACGTTCAATGTCGTTACCTTTGTAAGTTGAACCATCTCCCCAAATTTCAACTTTGTCTTGCAACATTGCGCGCACCAAGAAAGTTCCAGTTACTGCACGTCCTAGTGGAGTTGTGTTGAAATACTGTTTTCCGCCTGAGCGAATATGGAAAGCGCCACAAGCGATAGCAGCTAAACCCTCTTCAACTAATGCGCTTTTGCAATCAACAAGGCGAGCAATTTCAGCCCCGTACTCTTTTGCTCTACCTGGAACAGAATCGATATCCGGTTCGTCATATTGGCCAAGATCTGCTGTGTAAGTGCAGGGAATCGCACCTTTTGCCCGCATCCAGGCCACCGCTACAGAGGTGTCTAGGCCGCCCGAGAAAGCGATTCCTACTCGCTCGCCAACAGGAAGTGAGGCTAATACTTTTGACATGGGTACAGCCTAACCGACGAGCCCCAAAGCATGGCTAAACCAGTGCAAATAAGGTCAAAGCCAACGACAGAATTGATAAATAGGTGATCGATCCGTGGAATACCCGTGCGGCAGCTTTTTCTAAGTTGAGGGTAGCGGTTTCGCGAACTCCGCCTACTAAATATATAAACGCTAATCCAAGCACTGTCGCAACAATTACATAAGCCATCGACAGTTTCGCGCTAAACCCAAGAGCGATAGAGGCGACAACCATGGCAAGTGAGTGCCACAACATCGCTGACGCCACGACTTTTTGGGATGCCACTACTGGAAGCATCGGAATCTTTGCACTTTCATAATCATCTTTATATTTGATTGCTAATGCCCAGAAATGTGGTGGTGTCCAAAAGAAAACTACTAAGAAAAACAAGATCCCACTCAAAGTTATCGTGTTAGTAATTGCAGCCCAACCAATTAAGACCGGCATGCATCCAGCAGCACCG
>JBILFD010000088.1:0-4546 GCA_044351765.1 Candidatus Nanopelagicaceae bacterium
CCATCCCGATGAAACAAAACCCAACCATCGCCCGGCTCTAAACCTCGATCGATCTCATCAACTGCCATTGCGCCTGCCAACTCCTTTAAAATCTTAGGCAGAACTGGATTGTGACTGCATAGCAATACAGTTTTAGGAGTTTCACTATCTTTGGAAGCTTTCAAAAACTTTTTTGCAAACTTAAGTGGTTTCTCTTTATCGCGCGAATATTGATATTCACTAATATCACTTGCAATTCCAACAGTAATTCCAAGATCACGGCCAAGTGGTTTTACTGTTTCAAGGCAACGATAGGCATCAGAACTAAAAATTTCATCGATGCCGTATGCCTCGTAAATAGATCGAAATTTCTCAGATTGAATTTGACCACGATTATCTAGTGGTCGATCTCCATCATCGCCGATCCATTCGACTCGTTTTAATGCTTTGGCATGTCGCAATAAAATCAAGGTACAGTTTTTGTCGATTCCTGGTGACATATCTTTAAATAACTTGAGTACTTTGCGATCTTCTTCGTGAGTTAACTTGGCTTTTGCACTTTTAAGGCTGTGCCACTCAAGAAGATCCACTTCTTCGATATCGGCAATTGACTTTGGTTCGGAAATCGCGTGAGCCGCCCAATATTTAACGCGTTTCGGAACCCCTTCAGCTAAATATTGAATTTCAGCAATTAGCGGACCAAATTTGGCCGCATAACCGGTCTCTTCAAGCACTTCTCGGCGCGCTGTCGCCAAAAAAGATTCGCCAAATTCAATCTTGCCTTTCGGGAAAGACCAATCGTCATATCTAGGACGGTGAATCAGGGCGATTTCAAATTCATCTTGATTTACGCGGTATAGAACAGCACCTGCGGCCATAATTTCAGAAGTATTCTCACCAATTTCTGATTTACTCATGAATGTAAGCGCCTCTTTCTGTTGACCATTACTTCTTGTGGGGTTTGTAATTTGTTTCCTGAAGCATCAGAGACTTTACGTTTCCACTTGTTGCCTTCAACTAAGTGCCAAGTTGATAAATCATCTGATAGATCTTCAGAAAGCGCCTGATCTAATTCAAGTTTATGATCACTTCTTTCTACGCGAATCAAACTCTCAATTCTTCGATCTAAATTTCTGTGCATCAAATCTGCACTACCGATCCAATATTCATTTTCTCCTGCAGCAACAAAATTATAAATTCGAGTATGTTCTAAAAATCTACCCAGTACTGAGCGAACAACGATGTTTTCTGAAAGTCCAGGAACACCGGCTTTGAGAGCACAAATTCCTCTGACTACCAACTTGACCGGGACTCCGACATTGGATGCTTTGTAAAGTGCTTCGATAATCTCTTCATCAAGCAGAGAGTTCAATTTGAAACGTATGCCGCTAGGTTTTCCGGCGTTGTGATTGTTGATTTCATTTTCAATCCGGGCCAAAATTCCACTTCGCAGAGTTTTAGGTGCTACTAACAATCGTGCGTATGTTGTTGATGGCGCGAAACCAGATAATTGATTAAAGAGTTTGGTCAAATCATCACACAAAGAGAAGTCAGCGCTGAGTAATCCGAAGTCGTCATAGAACCTTGCAGTCTTTGGATTGTAATTTCCAGTTCCCACGTGACAGTAACGTCTAATGCCACTTGGTTCTTCGCGTACGACTAAAGATAATTTCGCATGAGTTTTAAGACCTAGTAATCCATAGACAACATGGACTCCGGCATCTTCTAACTTGCGCGCCCATCTCATGTTGGCCATTTCATCAAAACGAGCTCTAATTTCAACGACAGCGAGCACTTGTTTTCCAGCTTCTGCAGCTTCAATTAATGCGTTGACGATTGGTGAGTCGCCAGATGTTCGATACAAGGTTTGCTTAATAGCCAATACATGTGGGTCTGCTGTGGCAGATTCTAAAAATCTAACCACTGTGTTTGTAAATGAATCATAAGGATGATGTAAAAGGATTTCACCATGCCTTAAAGCGGCAAAAAATTCCTCTGGCGAATCATCTTCCAATTCCGCAAATTGTGGTGGTGTAGAACTAGAAAAAGGCGCAAACTTTAAATTTGATAATTCGAGATCTGCTATTTGATTTAGACCATTTAAATCCAAGGGTTCTTGATATTTTATGATTTCACTTTCATCAATCTCTAATTCATAAGCCAAATCTGAGAGAACCTTGGAGGGAATATCTAGGGGTACTTCTAGTCGTACTGGTGGCCCAAACCGGCGTTTTTGCAATTCTTTTTCAAGAGTAAGCAAAATATCATCAGTCTCTTCTTCGTCAAGTTCCATATCCTGGTTGCGCGTTAATCTAAAAGTGTAATGAGTTAAAATTTCCATCCCCGGAAATAGTTGACCTAAGTTTTTTCCAATTAAAATTTCAAGTGGGATATATCTATTTTTTGCACCGTCTGCTGTCGCAATAAATCTTGGTAAATTTAATGGAATCTTTACTCTTGCAAAAAACTCCTCTTGGGATTCTGGATTGCGCAGCTGGATTCCGATATTTAGCGACAAACCAGAAATATGTGGGAATGGATGTGCTGGGTCTACGCCAAGTGGTGTTAGTACTGGATAAATTTTGGAAGTAAATAACTCTTGCAGGTAAACAATTTCACTTTCAGATAAATCTTCCCACGTTAAAAAATTTACACCAATTTTTGATAACTCTGGTATCAACTCTTCGTGAAAACATTTTGATTGTCTCTCGACTAATTCGTGAGTGCGATTCAATACAACTTTCATCTGCTCTCTAGGGGCGTACCCAGCGGAATTTACATTTGCAACACCGGCTTCAATTTTTCGTTTCAAGGAAGCTACTCGAACCATAAAGAACTCATCAAGATTTGAAGTAAAAATCGCTAAAAATCTAATTCGTTCAAGGAGTGGAATCTCTTTATCTTCAGCCATCTCAAGAACTCGCTGATTAAAATCTAACCAACTTAACTCGCGATCGGTAAACCGGCTCGCTGCTGGATTGGACACGCGCCAATCTTGCCTGAAATGGGTGAACAAAAGGTAAAAAGTTGGAGTGCTGACTCTGAACAGCGCCAACAAGCACGCTCATTCTCATGCTTAAAGCCTTCTTAAAGCAAAGTTAAAGCACTCCGGATATGCGCCTAAAGGGCACTGAAAACCTTTGGAACCAAAGCTCTAAACGCCATTCCACGATGGCTTATCTGATCTTTAAGAGCAGGATCCATTTGCGCCGTAGTTATCTCAAAACCGTCCGGGATGAAAATTGGATCGTAACCAAAACCAGATTCACCAATTGGAGTAGTGATTAATCTCCCAATCAATTTTTCCTCTACAACTAATTCAAATCCATCTGGTTTTGCAAATGCAGCTGCACAATGAAATGCAGCAGAACGATCCAATACACCTTCCATATTTTTAAGCACTTTGTTTAGGTTTGCTAAATCATCTCCATGTGTTCCGGCATAACGTGCTGAAAAAATCCCTGGAGCACCATTCAGTGCATTAACACTTAAACCGCTGTCATCCGCTATGGCCGGCAATCCAGTTGCTTTGGCAACCGCGTGCGCCTTTAACAATGCGTTCCCAATAAAAGAGTCTTCAGTTTCTTCGACATCAGCAAGGTCAGGGAATGAATCAGTGCCGATTAATTCAACTTCAGGCATCACTTCAGCGATAATTCTTTGCAGCTCAACAATTTTTCCTTTATTGCGAGTAGCAAGTACCAATTTCATTTTTTACTCTTTACTTTGCAAGAGCTGCTTTTTGAAATTGTGTTAATTCAGAACATCCCTTGACTGCTAAATCTAAAAGTTGATCAAGAAGCACACGGTCGAAAGGTTCGCGTTCTGCAGTTCCTTGCACTTCAACAAATTTTCCTGATCCAGTGCAAACCACATTCATATCAGTATCTGCGCGAACATCTTCTTCATAGCAAAGATCTAAAGTTGGTTTTCCATCAATGATTCCAACGCTAACTGCTGAAATTGAATCTGTAATTGGCGATCCCTTAACTAAACCTTTTCCTTGCGCCCAAGTAATCGCATCAACCAGTGCAACATAGGCCCCAGTTATTGCTGCGGTGCGCGTTCCCCCATCGGCTTGTAATACATCGCAATCAAGCACAATGGTATTTTCACCGAGAGCTGACATATCAATAATCGAACGCATAGATCTGCCGATTAAACGTGAGATTTCTTGAGTGCGTCCTCCCAATTTTCCTTTAACGCTTTCACGATCTGACCGCGTATTAGTCGCGCGTGGCAACATTGAATACTCTGATGTGACCCAACCTTTTCCTTGCCCAGCCATCCAACGCGGAACACCTGCGGTAAAAGATGCAGCGCAAAGGACGCGCGTTTGCCCAAACTCAACGATCACTGAACCTTCAGCATGATTTAACCATCCACGCGTAAATTTTATTTCGCGTAGTGCATCGCTGCTTCTTCCATCACTTCTTAGATCAAGTTGGGCCATTTGTACTCTCCTCGTTATCTTTTTTATCTCTTAAATATCTCTTTTAAAGGGTTAAATTCTCAACAGCAGTAACTTCTGGACCAAGAAACCGTCGTGCAAGAGCGGAAAATGTTC
>JBILFD010000003.1:0-15061 GCA_044351765.1 Candidatus Nanopelagicaceae bacterium
CACGCTCTTTCATTCCTTCAATGGTTCCCCATGCACGCTCGTATGTTGCGCGCTTCTTGGAAAGAATTAAACGTCCCTCTTTATCTTCTTTTTGCAAGACGAGAGCTTCGATGCGATCCCCCACTGAAACAATCTCATGTGGATCAATATCATGTTTGATTGAAAGTTCACGAGAAGGAATTACGCCTTCTGTTTTGTAGCCAATGTCTACGAGAACTTCATCTCGATCAACTTGAACGATGATGCCTTCTACAAGGTCTCCATCATTAAAATTCTTTATTGTTCCTTCAATTGCGGCCATAAAATCGGCGGCTGATCCAATGTCATTAATTGCGACTGCAGGTGCGTTGCTCAAGTTGCTCCGAAGGTAGTGGGTAGTAGGAATAGGGACAGCGGGCAAGGCTACGGCTAGGCGTAAGAGCAGGTCAATTTCGGGATATTTCACTTGAAAACCCCGCTCAAAAGCCGGATTCGGCAATCTAATTAATGGGCTGCTAGCTCCCAGTTGGCGCCCAGCCCAATATTCACAGCCAAGGGTGCATTAAGTGCAAATGCATCCCCCATCTGGGTTCGGACAATTTCGGAAAGAAGTTTGGCTTCCCCTTTAGCAACTTCTAAAACCAGTTCATCATGAACTTGTAACAAAATTCGAGATTTCAAATTGGCGTCAGTGATTGCGCTTCCAACTTTCAACATCGCCAATTTCATGATGTCAGCAGCCGAACCTTGAATTGGTGCATTTAGCGCCATCCGCTCTGCAATATCTCTGCGGGTTTTTACATCGCTTTGCAGATCAGGCAGGTAACGACGACGCCCTAATATAGTTTCGGTGTATCCAACTTTACGTGCCTCGATAACGACATCTGCTAAGTAATCACGGATTCCGCCAAATCGCTCAAAATAGTTATTCATCAATTCTTGCGCAGCCACTGGAGAGATTCCAAGTTGTTGCGATAGACCAAAAGCCGAAAGACCATAAGCCAATCCGTAAGACATTGCTTTTATAGTGCGGCGCATTTCCGATGTAACTTCACTTGCTTTAACTCCGAATACTTGCGCTCCGACTGTTGTATGTAAGTCTTCACCAGAAGTTAATGCTGCAAGAAGTGCTTCATCTTTTGAAAGATGAGCCATGATGCGCATTTCGATTTGGCTGTAATCGGCTGTCATTAACTCTTCAAAACCTTTTCCAGCAATAAAACAACTTCTAATTAGACGTCCTTCTTCACTTCTAATTGGAATATTTTGCAAATTTGGTTCGGTCGAAGAAAGTCTTCCAGTTGCGGTAACCATCTGCTGGAAAGTTGTGTGAATTCGCCCATCTGCCGCAGTAGCACGACTTAAACCTTCAACCACACTTTTTAACTTTAGAACATCTCGGGATCTCAGAATCTGGTCGATTACTGGATGCTTAGTGACCTCTTGCAAGTGCTGCAACGCTTCAGCATCAGTTGTGTATCCAGTTTTAATCTTTTTACTTTTAGGCAATTGCAGTTCATCAAACAAAACTTCCTGTAATTGCTTTGGAGAAGAAAGATTAAATTCATGCCCCACTATTTTGTGGGCTTCTTTCGCAGCTTCTACGCTCGCTTTAGCAAAAAATGTTTCTAGCCTTGCAATCTCCTTGATATCTACAGCTATTCCAATGCGTTCCATATTTGCTAAAGCGATTGCCGTAGGTACTTCAAGTTCGGCTGCCAACTTAGTTGCCTTAGCTTGGTCGGCTCTTTGTAGGAGATGTGGATAAAGCTCCAGAATGGCTTGAGCCTGCATTTGCAGCGCTGTTTTATCTATCTCTAAATTTGGTGCCTCAAAATCCAATTCCATCGGCAATTCCACTTCAATTTCAGAGGATTGACCGGCGATCTCGCGTCCAAGTAAAACTCCAACAACTTCACTTAGTTCAGGGGTTCTGGCTCCAGGGTTAATCAAATATGCAAGTAAAGCTAAATCAACACACTCCCCTGAAATGCCATCAACGGCCCGAATCGCCAGCGGTTTCAAATCAAAAAATATTTTTTTATATTTCTCGTTCTGTAACCAATTCGCAGCCATCTCATTTCTGAGGAGAAAGTTCTTCTCCGTCCCCTGAGATATCAGTATTTCAAATTGCCGCTCACCCTGGAGCGCGTAGGAAACCGCACACAGTTGTGATTCATCGATCAATTTTAAATCTTTTAAATTTTCAATTGTTTTAATTTTTATATCTACTTGACTCTTGCTGCTATTTGTAACTGATGGGATCATTGATTCACTGGAATTATCCATTTTATTTATGCGATCTTTTAATGCCCGAAACTCAAGTCGATCAAAAATCTGTCGAAGTTCTTTAAAATCTTTTGTTGCGACTTCCAAATCTTCAATTTCTAACTCAACATCAACATCTCTAATCAAATGCGTTAACTCATGATTTAACTTGACCTGCTCAATTCCAGCACGCAACGATTCGCCAACTTTTCCACTTATCTCATCTGATTTCTTTAGCAAAACTTCTAGTGATCCATATTCCGCAATCCATTTTGTTGCTGTTTTTTCACCAACTCCGGCGAGAGATGGGAGGTTGTCACTTGGGTCTCCACGCAGTGCCGCAAAGCCGGGATACTGTTTTGGAGTTAAACCATATTTTTCAAAAACTGCTTCAGGTGTCATTCGGGCTAATTCGCTAACCCCTTTTTTTGGGTAAAGAACTGTTATGTGATCTGTTACCAATTGGAAGGTGTCGCGATCCCCTGAGCAAATCTCCACTTCAAATTTTTTGGCGACCGCATTGGTTGCTAAAGTTGCAATCAAGTCATCAGCTTCAAAACCTTCTTTTTGAATTCTTTTAATTCCTAAAGCATCCACGACTGCAAAAATTTCAGGCATCTGAGATCGAAACTCATCTGGTGTTTTTGCACGGTTTGCTTTGTACTCAGGGAAACGCTCAGAACGAAAAGTTTTTCGCGAAACATCAAACGCGACTGCGATATGAGTTGGTTCGATATCTCGCAATAAATTAAGCAACATCGTGGTGAATCCATATGCCGCATTTGTGGGAAATCCAGTTGAAGTTTTGAAGTTTTCTACCGGCAATGCGTGAAATGCCCGATATGCCATTGAATGGCCATCGAGCAAAAGTAGCCGTCGCTCGCTTGATGAGTTTGGCGAGTTTGGTGAATTCGATTTCCCCATATCTGGATCCTAGGTTGAGCGCGTAGGATTGGCAGATGAGCGCACTTAACAAAGACAACAAATTGAGCGATGAGAATTTGGCGGCCTTAAATGAACGAGGTCGCGGAGCTTTAGACCAAAAAATGGGAATCGAGATCATTGAAGCCTCCCCACAAAGAATGGTCGGCACCATGCCGGTTAGTGGGAATACCCAGCCTTTTGGGCTCTTACATGGCGGAGCGAATGTCGTGTTGGCCGAGAGTTTGGGCTCAATTGGCTCCCATCTGCACGCTGGCCTTGATCGCCGCATTGTTGGAATCGAAATAAGTGCCACCCATCACCGAGCAGCCAAAAGTGGGATTGTCACAGGGGTGGCTACCGCCATATCTTTGGGCCGAACATTGGCCAGCTATGAAGTAGTGATCACGGATGAAGATGGGGTGCGGACCTGTACCGCTCGGATTACTTGCTTAATTTTGAGCGAGACCAAACCTGATAAGCCTGAAAAGTCAGAGTCTAAAAAAGAGAATTAAGCCGTTCTATTTTGGCCTTCTCTGTGTACGCTACCGATCACTTAAGGGAAATGAGTGAATAAAGAATGAAGATGGGGAAGGCTCAATTGGTGCGCAAGATTGCACTGGGATTGGCTAGTTTCTTCCTGATTACTTCTTTTTCGACTTCAGGGTCGGCCATTGCCGCTGGCACATCATCAATTCTTGCCGGTGAGATTAAGGATGCAGCCTCAAATCCTCTAAAAGATGTGCGTATCGACATAACTGGACCAAATGGTTTCGCAGCCCAACTTACGTCTGACGCTATGGGTAAATGGCAAGTCGAAGTCGCTTCAACTGGAATCTATGAGGTCACCCTTGATCAAGCATCACTTCCAAGTGGACAAGCATTAACAGATGTTTCAAAAGGCACGCGCAAAGTAAATGTATTGATGCTCGGCAACACTCTAACTATTTTATTTCCGATCGGACCCGGCGCTGAAAAAACTCCAATCCTTGATCAATCGGTGCAACTACTTGCTGATGGATTGATCCTTGGCATCATAATTGCCCTCGCTGCACTTGGCTTGAACTTAGTGTTTGGTACAACTGGATTAACAAATTTTGCACATGGTGAACTTTTAACTCTTGGTGGATTACTCACTTACTTCTTTAGCACCATCGCGGGATTGCCAGTTCTTGCTGCGATTCCCATAGCTGTCGCACTATCAGCATTCATAGGCGGTTATTTACAGGATCGATTACTCTGGAAACCATTGCGAAAACGTGGTACTGGTTTAATTGCAATGCTTGTTGTCTCAATCGGATTTGCAATATTTATCCGGTACGTTTTCCTTTTTATATTTGGTGGATTTACCAGACAGTTGCCGCAATTTGCCGGACAAGAGGGTCTAGAAATTGGCCTGCTAAGCATCACCCCTAAATCAATAATAAGCACATCTGTTGGAATACTTTTACTTGCCGGAGCCACGTTTTGGTTACTACGCAGCAGAATGGGTAAAGCAAGTCGTGCTGTTGCCGACAATCCCGCTCTCGCCGCCGCATCTGGAATTGAAGTAGAAGCAGTAATTAGATCAGTTTGGATTTTGGGCGCATTATTAGCAGCCTTTGCAGGAATCATGGTCACCTTAAATCAGGGTGTCAGCTTCTTAATGGGTCAAGATATGTTGTTACTGATTTTTGCAGCAGTAACTCTCGGCGGCTTAGGAACTGCATACGGCGCTCTTGTCGGTTCTCTGGTTATTGGCGTATTGATTCAACTTTCTACTCTAATAATTCCTACAGAACTTAAATACGTTGGAGCATTGTTCGTTTTGATCATAATTTTATTGGTACGTCCACAAGGCATCCTCGGTCGGAAAGAGCGGGTTGGCTAATGGATTTCATTTTTATCGCGCAACAATCATTTAGTGCTGCACTTGGTGTAAATACAATTATTTTTGCACTTGCGGCAATTGGTTTAAATATGCATTTTGGATACACCGGATTGCTTAACTTTGGCCAAGCCGGATTTTTAGCAGTCGGTGCTTATAGTGTTGCAACTCTCGTCGTTTCCTTTAATTTCCCACTTTGGGCTGCTCTACTAGTTGGAATTCTTAACTCAGTAATTCTCGCCCTACTACTTGGTTTGCCAACTTTAAGATTGCGTGCAGATTATTTGGCGATCGTTACTATTGCCGCTGCTGAGATTATTAGGCAGATTGCTCGCTCGGCTACTTTCAATGAATATCTCGGTGGTTCAGATGGAATTACTGGAAAGTTTGGAAAAGATTTCTTTGATCTAAATCCATTTAAAGATGGATTAAACACCCCATTTCTACGTTATACCGCCAATGATTTGTGGGTCGTTGTAACTGGGTGGGCGTTAGTAATCGTGGTTCTCTTTGTAATGTGGCTGCTAGTTCGCTCTCCTTGGGGACGGGTACTTAAAGCCATCCGTGAAGATGAAGAGGCTGTTAGATCACTTGGTAAAAATGTTTACTTATACAAAATGCAATCACTAATCATCGGCGGCATTTTTGGCTCTTTCGCAGGTTTTGTTTACGCTCTTTCTCGTCAATCTGTACAACCAGATAATTACGGAACTGCGCTCACCTTCTTTGCCTACACCGTTTTGATTCTTGGTGGAGCAGCCCGCGTTTTTGCGCCAATTGCCGGTTCAGTTATTTTTTGGTTTTTGCTCGTCTTTATTGAGCAAATGTTGCGCCAAGCGGTTGATGCTGGATACATCCCTGAATGGCTCATTGGAGTTAATCAAGTAGGACAGATTCGATTTATGCTAGTTGGTCTTGGATTGATGATGTTGATGATCTTTAGACCGCAAGGAATTTTTGGTGACCGAAAGGAGTTGGCTCTTGATGCCCGCGCCTAGCCAAAATAATTCACGTCGCGACATTGCCTTAGCCGCTCTATCTGGAATTGCGCCAACCCCTGGAGTCAGCAAACCTGATCCAATTATTGTTGCCGATAATGTTGTTCGTAAATTTGGTGGCTTAACTGCGGTAAACGTTGGCCACCTTGAAATTCAAAGAGGTGCGATTACTGCACTCATCGGCCCTAACGGTGCTGGCAAAACTACTTTCTTTAATTTATTGACCGGCTTTGACCAAGTAGACGAAGGTTCTTGGACTTTCAACGGGATAAAGATTTCTGGCACTCCTCCACACAAAGTGGCGCGGATGGGAATGGTTCGGACTTTTCAATTGACCAAAGCTCTTTACCGTTTAACTGTTATTGACAACATGCTACTTGCGGCCACAAAACAAAAAGGTGAATCAATTTTGCGGGCTGCACTTCCTTTTCTATGGAACGCCCAAGAGAAAGCGGCAACCACACGAAGTGAAGAGTTGCTAACCAGATTCAAATTAATTGATAAGCGCGATGATTTTGCAGCCGCTCTATCTGGAGGTCAACGCAAACTTCTAGAGATGGCTAGAGCCCTAATGGTCGAACCAGAATTGGTGATGCTTGATGAACCAATGGCAGGTGTGAACCCTGCGCTTAAACAATCACTTCTGGGACACATCAAGGATCTACGCGAAGATGGAATGACCGTTTTATTTGTTGAGCACGATATGGATATGGTGCGCGATATCAGCGATTGGGTAATCGTTATGGCCCAAGGAGAAATTGTTGCTGAAGGTCCGCCAAATGTTGTCATGCGCGATAAAGCTGTTATTGATGCATACCTTGGTGCACATCATGATTCCACTCTTGAACAGGATCGAGGCTAGTTAAATGGAACCTACAAAATTAGCTGGTGATGATCTGTTACTAGAAGCCGGCGGGATAATCGCCGGATATCTTCCTGGCATTAACATTCTTAATGGGTGCGATCTTTATGCAAATGAAGGTGAACTTGTTGGAATCATCGGCCCTAATGGTGCTGGAAAATCTACATTGCTAAAAGCGCTCTTTGGTCTGGTCAAGGTAAGAGATGGTTTTGTGAAATTGCGTGGAGAAGAGATCACAAATAAGCGCGCCGATGAGTTAGTTAAAAAAGGAATCGGTTTTGTGCCACAGACAAATAACGTTTTCCCATCGTTAACTATCGAAGAGAATCTTCAAATGGGCGCTTATCAAGCCGCTGATCAATTCAATGAAAGGTTTGATTTCGTAACCTCCCTTTTCCCGACCCTAGGTGCTCGTCGTAAGCAAAGAGCTGGTTCGCTCTCTGGTGGAGAACGTCAAATGGTTGCAATGGGGCGGGCGTTAATGATGAACCCTTCAGTTTTGCTCCTTGATGAGCCAAGTGCAGGCCTATCCCCTGCTTTGCAAGATGAAGTATTTGTAAGAGTGCGCGAAATTAATCGCACTGGAGTTACTGTAATTATGGTTGAACAAAATGCCCGTCGTTGTTTGCAAATTGTTGATCGCGGATATGTCTTAGACCAAGGTAGAAATGCTTACACTGGAACTGGAAAATCACTTGCTAGTGATCCGAAAGTAATTGAGTTGTACTTAGGAACCCTCGCAGCAAACGCTTAAATTTAATTATTGCGTTTGAATACCGCTAAGTAAGCCGGGTGAATCGGCCAAATCTTGGTTAGGAATGCTGGGAAGTGTGGCAAGTAAGAATCTCGCAATGTTTCAAAGCCATTCGCTTCAAATAACTTACGCACTGTTTTCCCTGAGGGGCGATAAATATGGGTGGGATCTGAATCATAAAGTTTTGAGTATTCCCATTTTGTCAGCCAGTTGCTGATTGTTGGCATGTGCACCAAAACAATCGCTCCAGGTTTTGCCGCGTTTTTGATTGATTCAATACCGGCAACTGGATTACTAAGGTGTTCAATGATGTTGATAGCCAAAATCAAATCAAACTTTTGTGCAAACGGACTTGGATCGTGCAGATCCCCTTGCTTAAAAAATCTCTCAGGTTTTCGATTTGCAGCAACTTCAACCGCGTGATGAGCGATATCCACACCGCATAAACTTTTTGCGCCTTCAAATGCATCTAATAACCAGCCATAACCACAGCCAACGTCAAGAACATCTGAAGTCGCTAAGTTGTGATCGCTGTATTTCCTAAAGGCGTTAACCAGCATTTTGTCACGCCATTTATCAAAAATAGTTTGTTGTGGTTCACCCTCTGCTGAGGTGGCACCATAAAGTTGAGAGAAGTATTCATGACCAGCATGCTCTTGGTTGTGCTCCATGAAACTTTGCTCCCTTCTCTTAAATCACATTAAGTATAAATATCTGTCGTAAGAATAAGAAAGAGCCCCACCGTTAAGCGGGGCTCTTTCTCGCATACTTACTTATTCAGTAAATATGACTTAACTTGATTTATTATTCAGCTGCAGGTACTGCGCCTGTGATGAATTCAGCTGCACGGGCTTCGTACTTGTCATTTGCTACGTACTCATAGACACCCATGGTGGCTACAGATGGATCTCCGTTAGCATCGAATTCAATTGCGCCAGAAACTCCGTCGTAATCGATATCAGTGCCAGCAGCGATCAATGTTTTGCACTCTGCAAATGTGGTGCACTTTGTTCCACCTGATGAAACAGATGCGAGGTTGTCTCTGATGGTTGTTCCATCAGTTCCCTTGCCCTGCTCAGCGGCGAGCGCAATTAGCACTACAGCGTCATATGACTCTGGTGCGTATGAGAAATCTGTCAATGCAGGATCGACACCAAGTAGACGCTTCTTTAGTTCATCATTTGTGAATACGCCAGGAAGTGTTGCCTTGACGCCCTTCATGATGTTCTTTGGAAGATCCTTGTATGCACCTGATGAAAGGTTTCCATCAACAAGGTAGGTCTTAACCTTGTTTGGTCCAATTCCTTGCTTGATCAATTCGGTAAGAACCTTTGTGGTCTCTTCGAATCCGATGATTGCAATTGCGTCTGGCTTTGCAGCCTTTGCCTTTGAAACATCAGCAGAAAACTCAGCAGCTTGTGGGTTGTAAACAACCTGTGTTGAGGTTCCGGTGAATCCGGCAATACCGTACTTAGCTAGACCGTTTCCGTATGCATCATCAAGGTTTAGGAAAACAGCGTTCTTTGCGCCGTTAGCCGCCATCAACTGTCCGAGAACTGCACCTTGGAATGTATCTGAAGGAGCGCTACGGAAGTAGAAGCCATTGTCTGCATAGCTGGTCAAATCTGGGGAGGTGTTTGCTGGTGAGAAGTGAACAATGCCAGCACCTGAGATTTTGTCGATAACAGTTAGTGATACACCTGAAGATGCAGCACCAACAATTGCGCCTACACCAGCTGCGATATGTGAATCAGCAGTCTGTTGTGCAATGTCTGTACTGGTATCTCCGGAATCGCCACGAATGTGCTCCATTGGTTGTTCAAGAACGCCACCTGCTGCATTGATGTCAGCAACAGCTAGGTCGATGCCTGCAAACTCAGGAGGTCCGAGAAATGCGAGGTTACCGGTCTCTGGAAGTAGTGAGCCGATCTTTAGTGGTCCAGTTCCTTTTTCTACAGTAGCTTCCTGAGCAGTCTCAGTGCTTTCTTCAGATGCGGAATCTGAGCAACCAGCAAAGACCAAGCTTGCAACTGCGAATGCAGCAGCAACCTTAAGTTTCTTTGAAATTTGCATTATTTCCCTTTCGGATATTGTCAGCTTTCTCGAAATAGACCCTCGAGATAAGCGTTTTGACGGTGTGAGTATGCCAGCACTTGCCCGATTTCGACACCCCGAATAGCAAAAAATTAAGTTAAAACGAGGTTAACTCCCCTGCTTATAGTGAGCCAAGACCCCTTCACTTACTGCGCTCATTGAGCTGCGTTGATCCATGGCTGCCTTCTGAATCCACTTAAATGCCTCGGGTTCCGTGATCCCCAAATTAGCCATCAAGACCCCTTTAGCCCGATCCACCAACTTTCGGGCTTCCAATCTCTCCCCAAGCTCGCCAACCTCGGCCTCCAAGGCCTGAATCTGAGCGTATCTGCCCAACGCCATCTCAATGGCTGGAGTCAGATCACTAATCGAAAAGGGCTTCACTAAATATGCCATTGCACCTGCATCTCGGGCCCGCTCAACCAACTCTCGCTGACTAAAGGCCGTGAGCATCAAAACCGCAGCCAATTTCTCGCTGACAATTAACTCGGCCGCTGATATGCCATCTATCTCAGGCATCTTCACATCTAAAATCGCCAAATCTGGTTTCAAATGTCGGGCTAATGAGATCGCCTCACGACCATTCGCGGCCTCGCCAATGACGTTATAGCCAGCCTCGCGCAGCATCTCAATTAGATCCATGCGAATGATCGCCTCATCTTCAGCGACGATAATTCTTGGAGCCACCTGCTCGGTATTGGGTGAATTTGCCACTTGCTAAGGGTACTCACTCAACCCCGATAAGATTTGAAATTGCACTACCGGCCTCGGTACTCCAACGGTAGAGAGGGCAGTCTCAAACACTGCATAGTGTCGGTTCAAATCCGACTCGAGGCACGTAACCACGGATTTATCTATTTACCTTGATATCTGAGGTACTTTTAATTTATGAGCAAAGACCTAACTATGGCCCGACTTCGCAAAGTAAATATCCTGGCTGGAATTTTGCACTTAGTGCAGATGACCGCAGTCTTGGCATTAAGCAGTGACTTTGCATTGCCAGTAACTGCAACTTACATGGCCGGTCCCCCAGGTTCTTCCTTTGCGCCTTCTGTAATTCTTTTTAGCACTCCAATCGGATTAGCGGTTGCGCTCTTCCTAGGACTTTCCGCGCTCTTCCATTTTATTGTTGCTAGCCCACAATTTTTTCCTCGCTACAGTGCTGGTTTGTCAGCTCAACGAAATTATTTCAGATGGGTTGAATACTCAATCAGTTCTTCAGTGATGATCGTCTTGATCGCTCAAGTGACTGGCATCGCAGATATAACTGCACTGATATCAATTTTCGGAGTAAATGCTTCTATGATCTTGTTTGGTTGGTTGCAAGAAAAGTATGAGACACCAGGTAATGGTGGATGGCTACCATTTATTTTTGGTTGCATCACTGGAATCGTTCCTTGGATCGCACTCGCTTTTTATGTACTTTCAATCGGCGGAGTTAGTGATACATCCGCCCCGGCATTTGTGTATGGAATTGTCTTCACCATCTTTGTGTTCTTTAACTCTTTTGCGTTAGTGCAATGGGTTCAATACAAAAAAGTGGGCAAGTGGAGCAATTACTTGCGTGGAGAACGTACTTACATAACGCTCTCGTTGATTGCGAAATCAGCTCTTGCTTGGCAGATATTCGCCAATACCTTGATTCCATTGCCGTAAATCCTAAAATTTAAAACTGCCTTCCTTCTGCATTATTAATTACTCACGACTATTCTTTGGCCATGCCACGAATCGCAAGGGATAAGAATGGGTTTCCCCCAAAAACCTGCCTCCGTTGCAATCTTGAATTTGAATGGCGTAAGAAATGGGCCAAGAATTGGAATGAAGTGAAATATTGCAGCGATCGTTGCCGGGGTAATAAATGAAGCGAATTATCTACATTCCCTTTGATCACTTACATCGCAAATTTGGTGCACTTAAAGATGCCGATCCAAAAGCGGACTTAATTGTCTTGGTCGAAAGCGCCCGAATGACTACTGGGCGAAATTGGCATAAAGAGCGACTCTTCTTTTTAATCTCTAGCGCCCGTCACTTTGCAAAATCTCTTGAGGATGAAGGGTTTACAGTTGAATATGTAAAAGCCGCGACCACGGTATCTGGTCTCACAATTGTTCAAAAGAATTACCCAAAACTTCCAATTACCTGTGCAGAACCTTCTTCCTATCGACAATTTGAAGCACTCAAAGCTCATGGCGTTCTTTTTGTAGAGAATGATTTCTTTCTAACTCCTAGGCCCTTATTTCACTCTTGGGCTAAAGATCAAAAGAACTACTTAATGGAAAGTTTTTATCGGAAACAAAGAACTCGTTTAAACATATTAATGGAAGGTAATGAGCCTGTCGGCGGTTCATGGAACTTCGATAAAGAGAACCGTTTACCACCTCCTAAGAAATACGAAGGACCAAAATACCTCGAGCATCAGAGAGATGAGATTGATAATCAAGTATCACTCGAGATCTCTCACGAACCCACAAACACTTGGGCTACTACTCGCAAAGGCGCACTCGCCCAATTAAAGAACTTTATTGATAATCACTTTGCTGAATTTGGTCCACTTGAGGATGCGATGACCACTGACAACTGGTCGCTTCATCATTCATTGCTATCACCATATTTAAACAACGGACTACTCCATCCAAGTGAAGTAGTCAGGGCGGCTGTGCAAGCATTTAACAAAGGTTCGATACCAATTGAATCTGCTGAAGGCTTTATTCGACAAGTTATTGGATGGCGTGAATACGTAAACGGAATGTATTGGTTCCTTGGCCCTGATTACCGTGAAAATAATCAGTTAAATGCCACCAGAAAATTACTCCCTTTATTTAGCGACCCTGATAAAACCCAAATGAATTGCATCAAACAAACCGTAACTGACATAGAAAATCGCGCATGGGTACACCACATACCGCGGCTAATGTTGCTTTCCAATCTTGCTTTGATTACCGGTACAAATCCACAAGAGTTTTTGGAGTGGATGCGCGAGGTATTTATCGATGCATCTGAATGGGTAATGGTTCCAAACGTGATTGGCATGGGAGTACATGCCGATGGTGGCACCATGATGACAAAACCATATGCAGCAGGCGGTGCTTACATTTCAAGAATGTCTAACTACTGCAAACCCTGTGTGTATGATCCCAAATTGCGCGTAGGTGACAATGCCTGCCCATTCACAACTTTATATTGGGATTTTCTGGATCGACATAAAGAAGCATTTGTTAAAAATCACCGCATGAGCCAACAGATATTTGGACTGAATCGGCTTTCAGATCTCCCTGAATTAAGAGAACGTGCAATGGATGTTCTTGAAGGATTAGAGGCAGGAACAATTTAAAGGAAACTTGCAATTACCAGGGAATTACGTTCATCTCTTCCCAAAGAACTCCCGTTAATTTCTCTTGATCGGTTGTTCCATTCAAATCAAAGTTTCGATTAGCCAACCACAGCGCTGTCCGGATCCCTTCTTCTGCAGATAGCGGAGCATCTGGTCCGCCCATATCTGTTCGTGAATGGTTCGGACATACGGCATCCACTAAAAACCCACGACCACCTAATCCGGTTTCATGTGCCAAGTTGCGGACTAATGCGTTTACTCCGGCTTTGCTGACTCGGTAAGGAGCTAATCCACCAGCATTCCCCGGCCCGGACATTCGACCTAAACAAGCAGAGAAAACAATTACTCTTCCATTTCGCGCTTCAGCCATTGGTGCAGCCAAAGTATTTACAGCGCAAAATACCGAATCTAAATTAATGGCCATAACTCGGCGCCACTCTTGATTGTCTGTTTTCAAAGTCTTAGACATCTTTGCGCTCATTACTCCATGCGCCAAAATTAAAATCTCTGGAGTGCCAAAACTTGCCAATATCTCTTCGAAGGTTTCCTTAGCAGCAACTAAATCGGCTAAATCGACTGCTCGATACTCACAATCTAATTGGGATGCAGCTTCAATCAATCGATCTTTATCTTTGGCAACTAAAACAATTTGGTGTCCTTGGGTTCGTAATGCCTTGGCAGATTCATAGCCAAGACCGCGAGATCCCCCAGTGACAATTACTAATGACATGGTCGAATTGTGCCAAAGTATTCAGGAAAGTGCAGAAGTTCTTACTTTTTCTTGTAGCCACTAGGACATTTAGGGTTAGCTCCTGAAAACTTCTTGGTGACTTTGCCTTTAGCGCAGGTAATTGTGATCGCTTTTTTGGCGACTGAGACAGCTGGTGCTTTGGCTGCTTCTTCCTTCGCTGGAACTATCGGTTTATCTTGCATTAATTTAACTTTAATAGTTGGCGCAGAGAAAGTGAAGTTTTTTGCACTTAAATACAGCCATTGACGAGCCGCATCTTCTCGCAGTGACTCGGTCGCAATATCTTGCGTTGAACCATTTGTGGAAACTACGGAAATTTTTGCGCTAATAGGAGCATTCGAAAACCCATATAGACAACGGGCAAATTCAGTGCGGAGAACTAAATCGTAGGATCCCTTAAATAAAGTAACGCCGTCTTCTAGGTGATGCGCCCCTGCTACTTTGTAAGCGAGTTCACCATTTTCAAATGAGGGAGGATTGGGAAGATAGGTAGGGGCATTTGTAGTGACTAAACCATGAAGTTTGGTTTTATCATCAAAACATTTACTGCCAGTTCCATTTCCGGCTTGCGTGCCAAATCTCCAGATTGAAGTAACCAATGGTCCTGACTTAACCAGATCATCAAAAGCTTGAAAATCAGTCATGGCCCATTCTGGAGCCGGACCCGTATCTATTGTCTCGTTGCTAGTGAAATCAGATGCGGCTAACTGTTGCCGACGTGTTTTCCAGTACTCCTCGATTTTGGGGTATTTACTTAAATCACTTTTCGCTACATACGCATAAATTTTAGGAACATCGATCGGATCCGCCTCAACTCTAAGAAGATTTGAAGTGGGTGTTATTGAAGTCAAACCCAATGTCACATTCTTCATCCGGCCAAAGAGAAAACCAGTTAGTGAATTATCGATTCGCACCGTAAGGGCTGCTCGCGAACCAGGAGCAAAATCAACTTTCTTCACGCACTTTTGTTCTTCACTCCAAAGACAGTTCTGGTTCGCTTCAAAACTAGAAGTTCGAATGATCGGATAGACCCTGGCCCTGAAGCCTCGAGTGAAACCACATGGAGAAGTGACGTATTGAGTACACCCTTTATTCTGGTAATTCTGAAAAGTTGTGCTAACACTTACTGCGTACTCATCCGCACCTGAAGCGTTAGGCGATTCTTTAACATTCCACACAGTTGCACTTCCCCCGGCAGGGGTATTTCGAATTTTGCTAGCTGGAAACTTTTCTCCT
>JBILFD010000089.1:0-4486 GCA_044351765.1 Candidatus Nanopelagicaceae bacterium
CTCTTGGCCTCTTTTACTAGGGATAGATGACCTTGATGTAAGGCGCCCATTGTGGGAACAAATGCAATCTTTTTTTCACCCAGCACATGGTTGGCACTCTCACCACTGAGTGGATATTTAAGTAGGTGTTGCATGTACTGCTCCAGTCCACTGCTTGGGTACCAGGCTTCAGCCAGAGTTTACTCGCTAAATTGCCCACTCTCCAAAAGCCGTGAAATCGCACCGAATCCCGGCAAGGTAGCTGCTGGATCTATCTCATTCCATGGTCGCAAAACGAACTCTCGCTCATGCGCACGAGGATGCGGAATCGTTAAGTCCGGAGAATTAACAAGCATTTCATCGCATTTGATTAAATCAATATCAAGAAACCGCGGACCCCATCTAACGGTATTTTCATTTCTTTCGCGCCCATGTGCGCCTTCTATTGCTTGAGCTACTAGTAACAACTCTTCTGGTTCCAGATTCGTCTCAATAATGATTACTGCATTTATAAAATCTGGTTGTGGTGGACCACCCACTGGTCTTGTTTGATAAAAGGATGAAAATGCAATTACTTCGCTGACCTCGTTTAATGCTTCTGCCGCAGAACTCAAAATTTCTGCGCTGTTACCGAGATTAGAACCTAGAGATAAAACTGCTCTCATCTGGTTCTTTCGATTCGCACTGCTACATCCAAAATTTCGGCACCCACCGGCGCTTCGGGTTTATGCACAACAACTGTGACCGAGTGTGCCTGGATGAAATTCTTGAAAATTTCTTCACTAACAAGCTCGGCTACTTTTTCAATCAAATTTACTGGGGGTCCTGTCAAAACATTTATAACTTTCCCCACAACAGCTGAATAATCAATCGTCTCTGATAATTCATCATTTTTTCCTGCCTTTGAAAGATCTATTCCAATCTCAAGGTCAACCGAAAACATTTGGCCATTTTTTCTTTCAAAATCATGAACACCATGAAAGCCAACGGCAGAAATTCCAGTGAGAATAATTTTATCCACTACACGGCCCCGCTTTCAGAATTAGATTCATTAACTATATCAATCGCCATTTTGTGTTCCTTCACAGAGTGTGTTCGCACGCCCCAGATCTTGTTCTTCGCACATAGAGAGGTAATTTCTATAGAAGCACTCTCCCGTTCGATAGGAGTTAGTTCTTCACCTAAAAATCTTTTTCTAGATGCGCCGATCAGAATTGGGAAACCTAAATTAGTAAACAACTCTAAGTTGTTAACAATCTCCCAGTTATGTTCTGGTAGTTTTGAAAATCCTAATCCTGGATCAAGAATTATTTGATTTTCTAGTACCCCTGCACTTTTTAAAGAATCAACTCTTGCCAACAACTCTTTTATTACTTCTGAATTTACATCTTTATAAGTAGCCTTGCTTTGCATTGTGTCCGAACTCCCGCGCCAATGCATGACAACGTACTTCACCCCGGTATTTGCCACTAGATCAGCCATCTTTGAATCGGCTAAACCACCACTTACATCATTAATTATTGTTGCTCCAGCTTTAATCGCTTCCTGAGCCACATTTGCTCTCGTTGTATCAATACTTACAGTCGTATTTGGAAAAGATTTAGCAATCGCCTCAATTACTGGGATTGTGCGAACTAACTCTTCGGCTTCGGTTACTCGTTCAGCCCCAGGACGTGTCGACTCTCCGCCAACATCAATGATGTCTACACCTTCTGAAATCATCTCTTTCACGCGAGTCATCGCCGCAGGAAGAGAGTTGTGCATTCCACCATCTGCAAAAGAATCAGGTGTGACGTTCAAAATTCCCATTACTAAGGTCTTCAATTTAACGACCTAGAATTAAACTAATCGCTTCCGCACGAGTTGCTGAATCACGTAAATGTCCCCGAACAGCACTTGTTGTGGTTCGCGCTTTAGGTTTCTTCGCGCCCCGCATGGACATACACAAATGTTCACAATCAATGATGACGATTACACCCGCTGCTTCAAGAATTTCAACCAAAGAATCTGCGATCTGAGTAGTTAAACGCTCTTGCACTTGCGGACGTTTAGCAAATAAATCTACTAAGCGAGCTAGCTTTGAAAGTCCGGTAATTCTTCCGCTTTCTCCTGGTATGTAACCAATATGTGCAACTCCATGAAATGGTGTTAGGTGATGTTCGCAGTGTGAAAATACTTCAATATCGCGAACGATAATTAACTCGCGATGGCCAGCATCAAAAGTTGTTGTTAAAACTTCCTCGGGTGAACTCCATAACCCAGCAAAATTTTCATGCATTGCTCTGGCAACCCGAGCCGGTGTATCTCGTAATCCTTCGCGCTCTGGATCTTCACCAAGTGCAATTAACAACTCTAGAACAGCCGCTTCAGCTCTTTTTTGATCATAAGGCGCTTTAGCTCTTCCTTCGTGAGGTGAGGTAAATGAGATTGGAGTTATTTCATCCATCGAGAGTCGGTTTCTGATAAACAATCGCTGGGCGATTCGAAGGTTTACGTAGAGGTGATCCAGTCCACGCTGCACGGGCTGGTCTTGGAGTCACTTTCGCAAACAATTCTAGAATCTCTTCTTTTTCAAGAGTTTCTTTATCCATTAATGTTTTAACTAATCCATCAAGTACATCTCTGTTGTTTTCTAATATTTCATAAGCTTCTAGATGCGCATTTTCAATCAAGACTTTTACTTCTTGATCAACTATTGCAGCAACAGATTCTGAATAATCTCTTTGATGTCCGTAGTTCATACCCATAAAAGGTTCGCCATCTTTGCTACCTAATTTAATAGCACCAATTTTTTCGCTTAAACCATATTGGGTAACCATTGCCCGGGCCAATGCACTTGCTTTTTCAATGTCATTAGAGGCGCCAGTGGTTGGATCGTGAAAAATCAATTCTTCAGCTGCGCGTCCACCTAATGTGTATGCCAACTCATCAAGTAATTGAGAGCGCGATTGTGAGTATTTGTCTTCATCTGGCAAAACCATTGTGTAACCCAATGCTCTACCACGTGGCATGATCGTAATTTTTTGGACTGGATCGGTATTAGGAAGAGCATGCGCTACAAGAGCATGTCCACCTTCGTGATAAGCCGTTATCAATCTTTCACTGTCATTCATCAAGCGGCTAGTTTTTTGTGGACCAGCAATTACCCGGTCTACAGATTCAGCCAATGCTTCATTAGAAATTACTTTCTCATCTTTACGTGCAGTGAGTAACGCTGCTTCATTGACAACATTAGCTAGATCAGCACCAGTAAAGCCTGGAGTTCTTCTGGCTAACGCCAATAAATCTATTCCATCCGCTAATGGTTTATTTTTGGTGTGAATCTGCAAAATTTGATGACGTCCCTTTAAATCTGGGCGCTCAACTGCAATCTGTCGATCAAAACGTCCTGGACGAAGCAATGCCGGATCAAGAATGTCTGGACGGTTGGTTGCAGCAATAAGAATCACAGAACCATTTGCTTCAAAGCCATCCATCTCTACCAATAATTGATTGAGGGTCTGTTCGCGTTCATCGTGACCGCCACCCATTCCAGCACCACGGTGCCTACCAACTGCATCAATCTCGTCAACAAAAACTATTGCTGGGGCATTTAATCGAGCTTGTGCAAATAAATCCCGAACTCTTGAGGCACCAACTCCAACAAACATCTCGACAAAATCTGATCCTGATATTGAGTAAAAAGGCACACTGGCTTCTCCGGCTACTGCCTTAGCAAGCAATGTTTTTCCAGTTCCTGGAGGGCCATATAACAAAACGCCTTTAGGAATTTTGGCGCCTAACTCTTGATACTTTTCAGGTGCGACCAAAAAATCTTTAATTTCGCGCAACTCTTCAATAGCTTCATCTACGCCAGCGACATCTTCAAATTTAGTTTGTGGGGTTTCTTTTGAATTTAATTTCGCTCTCGATTTTCCAAAAGAAAAAGCTTTGCCGGCACCTTGTGCTCTACTCATTACAAAAAAGAAGATAAACCCAATTAATAGGAATGGTAGCAAAGTAAACAAAAGTGAAACCAGTAATGATTGAGTTGGAACTTTCACATTCCATTTTTTAGGTGGCGGGTTTTGAGCCAACAATTCAACAATTTGTGGTTCTTGTGCAGTGATGTAAGAAGCTTCCAACTTTGAAGCACCATCGATCTGTACGCCGGCTTTTAGTACAACTCGGATCAACTGCTCTTTATCAACTAATAAAACTGAATCGGCTTGTTGCGAAGAGATCACTGAAAGTACAGTCGATGTATCTACAACTTTAAAACTTTTATTTAAATTCAAGAACTGCGTATAACCAATTGCAAGCAGCATTGCCACAATCAACCATGTAAATGGTGACCTTAAATACTTCTTAACTTTAATCAAAACTTTTCCGTTCATTTTATCCGTTCATATTAGGAGTACATGTGTGGGGAAAGAACAGCTACTACTGAAAGATTTCGATACTTCTCATTAAAATCTAATCCATAGCCAACAATAAAAGCTGGTGGAATATCAAATCCTACGTATTT
>JBILFD010000090.1:0-4445 GCA_044351765.1 Candidatus Nanopelagicaceae bacterium
TGAAAACGATTACACCTTGCTTTTGTGCAACAGCGATGAAGATCCGAAAAAGGAAGAGCGCCATTTAAAAGTTCTCATTGAACAAAGAATATGTGGATTGTTAATTACGCCCTCATTTGAAGGACTAGCGGGAGTCGCTGAATTAAATCGACGAAACATTCCCACAACTTTTATTGATCGAAAAGCTGAATCTCTTGAACAATCTTCGGTGTCTATGGACGATTTTCATGGTGGTAAAAGTGCGGTTAAGTATTTAGCATCTCTTGGTCACACCTCTATTGCTTGGGTAAATGGACCTCTTTCCATCGCTCAATGCGCAAGCCGTGAAGATGGGGTGATGGATTCAGCAAAAGAGCAAAATGTGAAGATTAATAAGTTTCAAGTAAATCAAATGCGTTCCCAAAATGGATATGAAGTTGCAAAAAATATTTTAGAAAGTACTTCTCAAGTAACCGCTATCTTTTGCGCTAATGATTTAGTCGCACTTGGCGTTCTTCGCGCGCTGCTGGAGAATGGCAAGAAAATTCCAACTGATTACGCGTTAATTGGTTATGACGATATTGGCTTCTCAGCTTCTGCTTCAATTCCGCTAACTTCAATTGCTCAACCAGCCTATAAATTAGGAGCACTTGCTGCACAGATGATTATTAATGAAGTTGAAAATGGTAAAAAATTCAAGCACGAGCAAATAGTTTTCAAGCCTGAATTGGTTATCCGTGCATCTACTCAGGCCCTAAGGAATTAACGTGAGTCACAACGCATTTGCATTCATACATAGTTTTAGCCCACCTAACAATCCGTCAGTGAATATAAACAAGCTGCAGGATTCCGGCCTAACGGGAATAAATCTTGCTCTTAATTACCACGCATCTCGTGACTTCACACTTGGAAGTACGCCATCTCTTAGGTACCTGGAAGATGGAGCACATTATTACCAACCGGATTTGAGTAAGTATTCAACAGGCGCCATCACGCCATCCCCAGATGATGTTTATCAAGACAACAGCACGCTGGAGAAAATTCAGGAATCCGGTCGCAAAGTCGGTTTTGATATACACGCTTGGGCGGTTTATTTCCACAACAGTGCTGCTGGCAAGCAAAATCCAGAGGCCGTTCAAGTTAATGGTTTAGGGCAAAAGTTACTTGCCTCTTTGTGTCCATCAAACCCAAGCGCTCAGGGTTATGCAATTGGCTTAACTAACGATCTGCTTTCTCGCGGAATCAAATCAATAGCTGCAGAATCAATTCATTTTCATGGCTTAATACACGGAGAGCATCATGAACGGTATTTCATTGAACTGAGCGAAATCTCTCAATACTTGCTTGGATTCTGCCTTTGCATCTACTGCCAAAGTGCAGCTGAATCTGCCGGCGCAGATACTAAAAAACTCGCTTCTAAGATTTCTAAAGCTCTCAATAACTTGCTTGCTGAAGAAGATTTATGGATTGGCAAAGAGTTAAACATAGATAATCTAGTTTTGATCTTTGGAATTGATATCAAAATCTGGATTTTAAGCCAAGTGCGCACGTTAATTGCCTTACATGAGGAACTTACAAAATTAGCCCACACTGAGGGTGCAACATTGCGTTGGGTTGATCAATCACCACTAATCGGTGGCTTAGATCGAAGTTGGAGAATTGGCATTGATCCCAAAGGACTCGGTCAGGTTGTAGATGTAATCGAACCGTTGCTTTATCGCCAAAGTACAAGTGAAATTATTGAATTGGCAAAGAGTTACCTTGAGACAATTCAAGATTCTAAAAAGATTACCGCCATTTTGCGGCCAACATATCCAGATAATTCTTCAGAAAAGGAACTAACGGTGCGAATAAATGCGCTAAAGGATCTCGGGATAGCAAATATAGATTTTTATCTATTTGATGTTTGGCGTGAACGTGACCTTGATTGGATTAAGCAATCTTTGATCTAGCTAGTGGAACGAATCGCCTGGCCGGGCAGATTTGAAGTACGTGCTCCTTGAGCAAGAGTCGCAACTCCGCCAATCCAAACATATTCAAAACCTGCGGCTGGCAATCTAGGATTTTCATAGGTCGATCGATCAATTACCGATGCGGCATCGAGCATTACTAAGTCAGCGTGCATTCCCTCTTTGATAATTCCTCGATCTGTTAGACCAAGTCGGCCTGCGGGCCTTCCAGTCATTCGATTAACTGCACCTTCAAAAGTTAAGACTTTTTCCTCGCGGGCGTAGTGCCCAAGGTAACGGGCAAAAGTTCCATATGAACGAGGATGAGGTCGATTACCAGTCAAAATTCCATCGCTACCGACCATGTGTTTTGGATGTTGCATGATTGCTCGAGTGTTTCCTTCGTGTCCCTTAAAAATGATGCATGAAGCGTGGTAATCCTCTTTTGCAATTAAATCTAAATAAAATTCACTTGGTTCTCTACCTGCTGCTTTAGCGGCGGCTTCAATTGATACTCCAACTAAATCTAAAGATTTTTCAACCCCTGCGATAACAATTGCTTTCCAATCAACGGTACCGCCTTGGTTTCCATCACTTCCTGTTACGTTTAATGCATTAGAAACTCTTGCACGAACCTCTTTTGATTGGAGCCGCTCCCTCATCGGAGACAATCCACCCGCTTGCACCCATGATGGCAGAAGCGCATGTAAGTATGTTGAACCTGCTAAATATGGATAACTATCAAGCGTGACATCTAATCCATCTCTATCTGCTTTTGACAACTTATCAAAGAGCAGATCAGTTTTGCCGTGGTAGATCTGTGCAGTCATATTGCAATGAGTTAAGTGAAGTGGGGAACCTGAAGCACGAGAAATTTCAATACAGTCGTCGACAGCATCTAAAAATTGAAGTCCATAGTTTCGATGATGTGGAGCGTAATATCCGCCATATTTCGCGACTACTCTGCATAAATGAATTAACTCATCATCGTTGGCATACATGGCCGGCGTGTAAGTTAATCCTGCAGATAACCCAACCGCACCCTCTCTCATGCCTGCGTCAACCAATTCGGCCATTTTTGATAATTCAGTTTTATCAGCAAAACCTTCATCATTGCCTTTGACCATCATCCGCACAGTCCCATGCGGAATTAAATAGGCAACATTTACTGCAGCCCCTTCATCTACCCTTGATAAGTATTGAGCAACGCTATTGAAGTTCCAATTAAATCCATTTGGTTCTCCATTCCATCCATAAAGCTGTTCCCGAAGTTGGGCTTGGGTATTTTCATCTGCTGGGACATAACTAAGCCCATCTTGCCCAACTACTTCAAGGGTTACGCCCTGCGTGACTTTTGCTAAGTGTTCCTTGTCCGCCAAAACTGCTAAATCAGAGTGAGCGTGCAGATCAATAAATCCAGGTGTAACTGTTAAATCAGAGCCATCAAAAATCTTCCCTTGCTCTTCTCCCTTTAGAATTTTGCCGTTAATTGCAATTTTTCCATTTATAACTAATAAATCTGCTCTGACTCCAATAGCGCCGGTTCCATCAATAATTGTCGCGCCGCGAATCGTAAATGTATTTTCTGGGTTCACTTATCGGAACCTTCAACTGTTGGAAACATTGGTGCATAACCAGCCAGTAACCCACCATCGACGACTAATTCACTTCCAGAAATCCATTGCGAAGCATCGGAGATCAAAAAGAGAGCTGCGTCTGCAATATCTTTAGGGGTTCCAACGCGGCCAAGTGGATACCAAGGTTTTAACTCTTCAAATAAATTTGGATTATGGTCAACTCGCTCCTGCCAAGCGTCGGTATTTATCGTTCCCGGCACAATTGTGTTACACCTAATTCCATGTGGTCCATACCGCACTGCGACAGTACGAGTAAGGGCATGAACGCCCGCCTTTGCTGAACTATATGAATCACTGCCGAAATGACCCTTTGCATTCACCGTTCCAATATTGATGATGCTTCCATTTTTGCGTTTAATCATCGCAGGTAATACCTGTCGGATGCACAAAAATGGTGCCGTAAGTGTAACTTGAAGGGTTTTATTCCAAGACTCTAGGGTAGTGTTTAATAAATCTTCAGATGGACAGACCATTGCATTATTAATCAGGCAATCTATTTTCCCAAAATCTTTTTCCACTTTAGAGATAGTTTCAATTATCTGAGATTCGGAAGCCAAATCAATCGGATAAGCTCGTACATCACCACCAGCAGCGGCAATTGTTGACCTAACCTCTTCTAGGTTTTCCTTATTGATTTCTAGCAAAGCGACGCTGGCTCCTTCTGCAGCAATTCGAATCGCCATTTCACGACCAATGCTTCGACCGGAACCAGTTATAACTACAGTTTTGCCTTTTAATGATTTACTCATAATGCCACTACTAAATCTATTTCTACCAAAATATTCATTAATTCTGATCCAACAGTTGTCCGGACTGGAAAAGGTTCAGTTAAAAACTCACGACAAACCGCATCGTAAGCCGCAAAATCTTTGTGCACATC
>JBILFD010000091.1:0-4433 GCA_044351765.1 Candidatus Nanopelagicaceae bacterium
CAGATTGAGCATCCGGTGCCGATAAAAGCGCAATTACAGTGGCCATTCCATCACGCTCGGGATAACAAGAGACTTTACGCAACTCATGAGCGCGGGCAAAACTCTCTTCACACTCAGTTGGCAATGCTCGCGAAACTGCCGTCCTAATCTTGTTGGCAACTTGAGCTGGCGTATGAAACTCCGCGTTGGCAATTGCACTCTTTTCGATCTGAGCAATTACCTCGCGATCGATTCCACCTCGCAATAGTGGTGCGCTTTCGCGTGCGATAACCGTTGCGTGGGCAACAGAGATCTCTCCGCTAGCAAGGGCTGCACATGTGGCGGGAAGTTGATTAACAAGTATTCGAGCAGTGTCCATTTTGGCCTGTGCTGTTGCAGGAGATAACCGAAGTGCAGCAGCGATCTCTTCGCGCTCTTCATCATCAACACCACTTTCACCGTATTCAAGAGATTCGCGTTGATCATCAGCGATTGCAACAAAAGCAGTTTGCATAAGTGCTTGTAACCATCCATTTTGCTTTTCGAGTGCCGCTAAGTAATCGATACGACCACTTGGGGAAAGTTCGTAGGGATGAATCTCAACTAATTGAGTCAGCGTTTCAATACCAGGACGCTGAGATAGTAATTGAGAGAGCTGGAGATCTTTTGGAAGCATGGGGGAAGTGTTGTTGAAGCCACTGACATTATGTAGTTTTACTTAGCGTAAAAATTACTCAGATTCTTGAACACCCTCTGGTGTGTTATGAATCTTATGTAAATCACTTAGCCGTTTTACCGTTGGAATAACTCCTAATTTTCCTTTTTGGAAATCATCAAAGGCTTGTAAAACTTCAGCTTTGGTATTCATTACAAATGGTCCCATCCATGAAACTGGTTCACGAATTGGCTCGCCACCAAGAATTAACACATCTAATTGTGGTGAACGTGATTCTTGTTTATCACTCGCACGAATAATTATTGAATCACCTTTACCAAAAACAGTCATCTGGCCAGAGTGCACAGATGCGCGCTCATCACCCATTTCACCATTGCCATTTAATGTGTATGCAAGTGCGTTGTAATTTTTATTCCACGGCAATCTCAATTGCGCACCTGGTGCAATAGTTGCGTGGATTAATGTAATTGGCGTGCGGGTTGATCCTGGTCCGCGATGTTGACCAACTTCTCCGGCAATAACGCGAATTAGCGCACCACCATCGTGAGATGAAAGTAATGAAACATCTTTGGCGCGCACATCTTGATATGCAGGAGGCGCCCATTTTTGGGCTTTAGGTAAATTCACCCAAAGTTGGAAACCGTGAAATAACCCACCACTCATAACTAAATGTTCTGGGGGAGTTTCGATATGCAAAATTCCAGCACCTGCAGTCATCCACTGCGTATCGCCATTTGTAATTGTTCCGCCGCCACCGTTGTTATCCATGTGGTCGAAAATTCCATCAATAATGTAAGTAACAGTTTCAAAACCGCGATGTGGATGCCAAGGAGTTCCTTTTGGTTCACCTGGGGCGTATTCAACTTCGCCCATTTGATCTAAGTGAATAAATGGATCAAGGTCGGCTAAATCAATTCCTGCGAATGCCCGTCTAACTGGAAATCCTTCGCCCTCAAAACCTTGTGGGGCGGTCAAGATCTGTTTAACCGGACGTGCAGATCCATTTCCAATTGTTCCAGCGGGAATATCGATTCGTGGAAGTACTGTGATGTCCGAGACTGTAACTGCAGGCACTTAATCCTCCGCTATAAAAGATGGCAAATTCAACTATGTGAAGTATATAACCGCACAAACTGCTCCAGTATTCCCGCTAATCAGAGTACTTACTGAGATTAAAGAGTTTTTAGCGAGCTAACCACTTTAGTAAGGGATGCTTTTGCATCACCAAATAACAATGTGGTTTTTGGATCATATAGAAGTTCATTTTCGATGCCAGCAAATCCAGGACGCATTGAGCGCTTTAGGAAAATAATATTTGCTGATTGTTGAACATCAAGAATTGGCATTCCGTAGATAGGACATCCTGGAGTTGTTTTTGCTGCAGGGTTAACTACGTCATTTGCGCCAATAACAATCGACACATCTGTTTGTCCAAATGTTGGATTGATCTCTTCCATTTCAACAAGTTGATCGTAAGGAACATTTGCCTCAGCAAGCAATACGTTCATATGTCCTGGCATACGACCGGCGACTGGGTGAATTCCATAAGCAACATCAATTCCTTTAGCAGTTAAGAGATCTGCTAATTCGCGAACTGTGTGCTGTGCTTGTGCAACTGCTAAACCGAAGCCAGGGACAATTACAACGCGGCGGGCATAATTCAACAAGATTGCAACGTCATCTGGTGTTCCTGACTTAACAGGGCGAACATCACCACCGGCTGCAACAGCTTGTGGAGTTGCAGTAAATGCACCAAACAATGTGCCAAACAATGAACGTCCCATTGCATCAGCCATTAAGCGAGTCAAGATTGTTCCGGATGCACCAACAAGAGTTCCGGCAACGATCAACAATGTTGCTTGCAATACGTAACCGCTTGCGGCAACAGTTAAACCTGTAAAAGCATTTAATAATGAGATAACAATTGGAACATCTGCGCCACCAACTGGGAGTACGAAGAGCACGCCGAAGATTGCAGATAAGCCCATAAGTACTAGTACTGAAGTGGTATCTGCAGAATTAACTACCCAACCACCGCAGATAAGTACTGCCGCTAAATTTGCAGCAATAACAAAACGTCCACCAGGGAATACAACTGGGCGAGTTGTCATTAACTCTTGCAACTTCAAAAATGTAACGATAGAGCCAGTAAATGAAACTGTTCCTACGATCACTGTGAATACAGTTGCAATCAAAATCGGAATTGAAATATCAGTGCCGCTCTTCGCCGCATCGCCACCGAGTTTTAGGTACTCAACTATGGCAACAAGTGCTGCTGCGCCTCCACCAACACCATTAAATAGCGCTACAAGCTGTGGCATCTGAGTTAATTGAACTTTTCGTGCTGCTGGAACACCGATCAACAAACCAAGAGCAATTGCAATCAAAATCTCAGGTAGGTGCTTAAGTGGAAGCGAACTTCCTTCTCCGGCATAGAAGAAAACAACCAAAGTGGCAATTCCTGCACCGAGCGCACCAATTAAATTTCCGCGTCGAGCAGTGCGAGGGTGGGACAAACCTTTTAGCGCGAGGATAAAACAGGCTGCTGCGGCTAAGCCGATTAAGTCATAAATGTCGCGGCTCATTTGTCACCCTTAGCTGCTGCATCGGCCTTAGGGCTCTTTTTAGTTTTGAACATTTCCAGCATTCGATCAGTAACTACGAATCCACCAACCATATTTATTGTGGCAAGAACTATTGCAACTAGAGATAACCAAAGCTCTAAATTATTTGTGCTGTGTGATGCAACGATAATTGCACCAACCAAAATCACACCGTGAATAGCATTTGCACCACTCATAAGTGGCGTGTGCAATGTAGAGGAAACTTTTGAAACGACTTCAAAACCCACAAATACCGCGAGTGTGAAAATCGAAATTAGCGCAATTCCATTACTCATTTTGGCCCCCTAGTTCTTTCCTGCGCCAGTTATTGCGTTTCGTGCACCCTCATGCCTAATTTCACCAGCATGTGTAATTGCGCTACCCGCGATAATTTCATCTTCGAAATCAAGAGCAATCGAAGTATTTCCTTCTTCGGTCTTAATCATCAGCATCAAAAGATTTAAGCAGTTACGCGAAAAGAGTTGCGAGGCGTGAAAAGGAAGTTGGCTTGGAACATCTTTGCCTCCCCACAAACGCACACCATTTACTTCAACAATTTCGCCAGGTTTTGCACCTTCGACGTTGCCGCCAGTCTCTGCAGCAAGATCCACGATTACAGAACCGGCTTTCATTGCTTTAACCATCTCCGCGGTTACCAGTCTTGGTGCTGGTCTGCCAGGAACTGCAGCGGTAGTAATAAGTACATCTGCTGCTGCAATAAATGGAGTTAGTAATTCACGTTGCTTTGCTGCGCGGTCTTCGGTCATTTCGCGTGCATAACCACCCGCACCTTCAAGTACTTCTAATTGCAGATCTATAAATGTTGCACCCATCGAGCGAACTTCATCAGCAGATGATGGACGGACATCGTAGGCAGAAACGACTGCACCTAATCTGCGTGCTGTTGCAATCGCTTGCAATCCAGCAACACCTGCACCCAAGACAACTACATTTGCAGGAGTAACAGTTCCGGCTGCAGTCATCAACAATGGGAAAAATCTTGGTGAAAGTTCGGCGGCAACTAATGCTGCGCGGTATCCAGCACAAAGTGCTTGTGAAGTAAGCGCATCCATTGATTGTGCACGTGAGATACGAGGAACTAATTCAAGTGAGAATGCGGTAACTCCAGCATTCTTGGCTGCGGCTATTGAATCAAGTGATGCTGTTGGTGAAAG
>JBILFD010000004.1:0-14825 GCA_044351765.1 Candidatus Nanopelagicaceae bacterium
TGAGATTTTTGCATTGCTTGGACCTAATGGTGCAGGTAAAACCACAACGGTAGAAATCCTTGAAGGTTATCGATCCAGAGATGGTGGCTCCGTCTCTGTTCTTGGAGTAGATCCAGCCAATACCGATGTTAGGGCCTGGCGAAATCGAATCGGAATAGTTTTGCAATCTACTAAAGATGCCGCTGATTTAACTGTTGAAGAAGCAGTCTCGCACTTTGCTGGTTATTACTCTAATCCCAGAAATGTTGATGAAGTAATTACGTCAGTTGGACTTGATGAAAAACGTAAAGCTAAAGGTGAGCAACTCTCTGGCGGGCAACGCCGCAGATTAGATGTGGCACTTGGGATTCTAGGCAACCCTGAACTGCTCTTCTTAGATGAACCAACTACCGGGTTTGACCCCGAAGCAAGACGGGCTTTTTGGGAATTGATTCGTCAACTCAAAAATGATGGCACCACAATATTAATGACAACACATTATTTGGATGAAGCTGAAGCTCTGGCAGATCGCTTGGCGGTAATGACCGATGGCAAAATCCTAGAAGTTTCTACTCCGACATTACTTGGTGGACGCGCACGAGCAAAAGCACGAGTGAGTTGGAGTGAAAATGGAAAAAGTAATTTGGAGTTAACTGATTCCCCTACTCAATTTGTAAATCAGTTGAGTGCTCGCATAGGTGGAGAGATTCAGGACCTTTCAGTAAGTCGACCTAATCTTGAAGATATCTACCTTGAAATGATTGGCGAAAAAGTATGAGCCAATTGAAATTGCCAAGTACTTTAAGAATTGGAGTTAGCCGCGGATTTTTAGAGTTGAAGCAATTCTTTAGACAACGCGAATCAGTAGTTTTCACCTTGTTATTTCCAGTTTTATTGTTGCTGATTTTTGGTTCAGTTTTTAAAGATGAGATCGCACCTGGCGTAACTTTTAGTCAGTACTTTGTTGCGGGAATGATTGCCTCAGGATTGGTCAACACTGGATTCCAACAGTTAGCAATAACAATTCCGATGGAACGCGATGATGGAACGCTCAAACGTTTACGTGGAACTCCAGCGCCTGCCTCTTCATATTTTATAGGCAAAATCATTTTGGTATTTGTCAGTATGAGCATTCAAGTTATTTTGTTATTGATTTTTGGAGTTGTACTTTATGGAATTACTCTTCCTTCCGATGCCGCACATTGGATAACTTTTATTTGGGTGATGGCGCTTGGATTAATCAGTTCAACATTGCTAGGAATCGCTTTTTCTTCCGTTCCAAAAAGTGGCCGTGGTGCATCCGCTGTGGTTTCACCAATCGTGATCATCTTGCAATTTTTCAGTGGCGTTTTCTTTGTTTTCACCCAGTTGCCAAGTTGGATGCAAAATTTTGCAGCGATCTTCCCACTCAAATGGCTAACTCAAGGCATGCGAGCGGTCTTCCTTCCTGACTCTTTTGCCGCACAAGAAGTGGCTGGTAGCTGGGAGTTAGGGAAAATCGCCTTGATCCTAGGTGTTTGGTCAATTGCAGGCTTTTTCTTAGCTCTTAAAACTTTCCGGTGGGAGAAGTAGTTTTGCTGGCGCTTCGATTATTGCTAACTCTTGCTCTTATATTTGGCGTTGCACCGGCCAATGCCGCAACTAATCCTTCGCCAACTCCAAAAAATAGTTCTTCAGCAACCGTCAATTCAGTAACAGAAAAAAAGCCGGCCAAGAAGAAAGCTGTAAAAAAGAAACCGGCTAAGAAAAAACCAGCCAAGAAAAAAGTGCGCAAAACTGCTAAACCGATTCCGATCGCAAAGGCAAAGTGGCCTCCTAAAGGATTCAAATTAAGTAATGGAATTTATTACTCTTCGCCTAAAAGCGAGAAGGAGTTAGTTGAACTTCTAACATCAAAAAAGACACTTGCCGCTGATATAAAGAATTGCAAAAAATTTGTCTGCACAGTTATACAAGTTGCTTCTGAAGAAAAATGTAGTGCTTGGCAATTCAATTCGAGAGTTGTAGCCTACAATGGAAAGCCGCTCGGAAATTTAACTTCGTTGCGAAAAGGCAGTAAGGGCAAGATTGTTACAACATACTTTCTAATCAGCACAGAACCAGTAGAAAACAATTCTGAGATCAATCGTATTGTCACCACTTGTATCAGAGGTCCCGTTACTGGGGAAATACCTTCAGATATCTTTGTTAGTGCTCTACCAGAGGCTCTTCAAAGCGAAACTAAAACTGAAACACAGGCTCCTGCGGGTCAGTAATTTTCTATCTGTTTGCCCCAGGTACCCAAAGTTCATCGCCGATTTTTTTATTTTCATACCTTGCTAAAACAAAGAGCAAGTCAGAAAGACGATTCAAATATTTTGCGGTAGTTGGATTTACGCCGCCACCAAATGCGTGGATCGCTGCCCATGTGCAACGTTCCGCTCTGCGTGTAACAGTTCTAGCTACATGTAGAAGTGCCGCTTCCCCAGTTCCTCCCGGCAGGACAAATGAGCGAAGTGTTTCTAACTCTCCATTAAATTTGTCAATCTGCTCTTCAAGATAATCTACTTGTGACTCTAAAATTCTTAATGGTTCAAAAGCAGGTGAATCAATAACTGGAGTGCATAAATCTGCACCAACATCAAAAAGATCGTTTTGAACTCTAATAAGTAACTTGCCAACTTCATCACTAACTTTGCCCAACGCTAAGACAACGCCGATACTTGAATTGGCCTCATCGACTGTGGCATAAGCTTCAAGTCGCGGATCATTTTTAGAGGTTCGGCTCATGTCTCCTAGGGATGTAGTGCCGTCATCGCCAGTTTTTGTATAAATACGCGTCAAGTTAACCATGCACTAAGCCTATTAGGAGTGTTGGGTTCCCGTAACATCAACCCTGTGAAACCAACCACTGAGCCCGGATCAGAGCTCAATTCTGGCCGGATTCAGGTTCGCGGTGGAGCCAGACTGGCTGGCACCGTCACAGTAAGCGGTGCTAAAAATTCAGTGCTGAAGTTGATGTCAGCCGCTCTTTTGGCGCCCGGGGTTCATACCTTGCGCAACATCCCGGCTATCGCCGATGTTGAGATTATGGGTGAACTGCTTGCCCGCCTTGGTGCAACTTTTACTCACGATATTGATTCAGCAACCATCACATTAACTATTCCAAATGAATTACATCACCGCGCAGATTATGATTTGGTTCGCAAAATGCGGGCATCTATAAATGTGCTCGGACCACTAGTTGCTCGTACTGGTTTGGCTGAAGTTGCACTTCCAGGTGGAGATGCAATTGGTTCACGTGGTTTAGATTTTCATATTAAAGGTTTAGAACAACTTGGCGCAGTTATTTCAAACGAACATGGATTTGTGATTGCTGCTGCACCAAATGGATTAGTCGGTGCTCAAATTTATTTGGATTTTCCAAGTGTTGGGGCTACTGAGAATTTATTAACTGCATCGGTACTCGCAAAAGGCGTAACAATTATTGATAACGCTGCGCGCGAGCCAGATATTGTTGATCTAGGGCAAATGTTAATTTCAATGGGAGCGAAAATTGAAGGCTTGGGTTCTCCTACTTTGACAATAACTGGAGTTAAAACTTTAAATCCAGTAGATCACACTGCGATTCCTGATCGAATTGTTACTGGAACTTGGGCGTTTGCTGCGGCTATGACAAAAGGTGACATCACAATTATTGGAGCAAAACCAGGGGATCTTGAATTACCGCTAGATAAATTAGTACTCGCAGGTGCAGTAGTTACAACTACTAATAATGGAATTCGAGTACATATGGAATCTAGACCTAAGGCGGTCGATGTTGTCACGCTTCCATACCCCGGATTTCCAACTGATCTTCAGCCAATGGTTATCGCATTGAATGCAATTGCCGAAGGTTCTGCAATGGTCACCGAAAATGTTTTTGAAGGTCGATTTATGTTTGTAAATGAACTTATGCGTCTTGGAGCGGATGTGACAACAGATGGCCACCATGCATTTGTGCGTGGGAAGGAACGGCTTTCAAGTGCTCCAGTTGCAGCAACTGATATTCGTGCAGGAGCAGCTTTAGTTCTTGCGGCCTTAGTTAGCGATGGCACCACAATTATTGAAGATGCTTTTCATATCGATCGTGGATATCCAAATTTTGATGAACAGTTACGTTCATTAGGTGCAGATATAACGCGGGTTTAATTACTTTTTCTTATATCCAGCAGGACATTTTGGATTTGTCCCACTGACTTTCTTGTTTATTTTACCTTTTGCGCAAGAGATTACTTTTATCGCAACCACTTTCTTCGGTGCCGCTGCAACCTCTGTTTTTGCAACCTCTGTTTTCACTGCTTCTGTTTTCACTGCTTCTGTTTTCACTGCTTCTGGTTGCACTAACTTAACCTTCAAAGTTGGAGAAGAGAAAGTAAATCCCTCTGCGCTTAAGTAAACCCAATTTCCGTTCCGATAAAGAGAAACGGTCGATCCACGAGATTCTCCCGAGCTGCCACTGGTGATTGAAATTTCCACTTTTTCGGGTACTTCTTTTACTCCGTATAGGCATTGGACCAAATCACTTCGCATGGAAAGTCCGTAGGTCCCTAGATTCTCGGTAACTCCATCTGGGGCAAAATGTGGTGCGGCAACCCGATAATCAAGAGTTTGGCTTTCCTTGTTGAATGTTGGCGCTCCAGGCGAGTAAGCAGATGCATTTGAAGCAACAACTCCTAGCAATCCTTTTGCAGTCGATGCGCAACTATCTGAAGCTTCTACAACCGTGCTTGAAATAGTCCAACCTTGCGTCTTTAGTAATGCCTTTTCACCCAAGTATTGCTGCCACTTTAAGTAATTTTCAATTGCGCCAACACTTCCAGAATACATTCCGGCCGCGCCGTCTAACCTTCCAACTCCCATAGTGTTTGGAGTGCCGTCATCATTGAAGAAAAGCGCTTCTGGGATTTTTGCCCAATCCACCCAACCGCCGGCAATGATATTTTCAGACGGTCCAGCCTCAACTGTTACTCGGTCATATAAATTGTCAATCGGTTGAGTACTCACATTAGGTTTAACTAAACGCCCGTTTAACCAACCTGTGACTGTATTAGGTAACTTCAACTTAACATTTGCCCGTGCGCCTTTGGGAAAATCCACTCGATGGTAACAAGTATTTGTGTCGTGAGCTAAGCAGCTAGGTTGAATACTTACTTGGCGCACTACCGGATCTTGGGTATTTTTATATTTAAAATTCTCTAGTCTTGGAGCTATTACTGGCGCTACCTCTGCTGAAATTGGAATTAATTCAAAATTAAAAGTTGGCTTTTGAAAATCCCAGGAGTTGGAACCCTTTTTTGCATATGTAGTAACAGTTCCTCTGAGTAAATATCTCTTTGTAGCCGCCCCTGGTACATCTACTTCCCAGATCCAGGCTGATAATCCAGCAGGATAATTTATTTTAGTTGTTGTTGCTTCCCCAGGGAAAGTTTTAGTACCTAATGGTATTTCTTGAATAGGTTTAGCGACTACTTCACTTTTGTCATCAAGAATTAGTGAGAAACTTTCAACACATCCACTCGCTGGGTCCTTTGCACAATTTCCTAAAACTGAATCAACACGAAGTGAATTCCCAAAAGTTGTTGCTGCAGCACATTTAGGGTCAGCAATGCTGGAGCAAAGATATGAAACACCAGAATCTGACTCTCCTACCTGAGATTTAAATACTCGTATAGAGGAGAGCAAGGCCATCGGTAATTCAGAACTAAAAGAAACTCCTAATTTACTTGGGTCTTTTCGGCCAGAGTTATTTCTGCCATCCGAAATAGTTGGTAAATTTTTCTGAAACCACCCTAATACTGAATCTGGCGGGAATTTACTCTGAAAAGTTTCAATCCGATAAAAATCATTTCCCTGCATTAAATCTTTGTTATTAACATCTTCCACACTTAAGGAATTATCTGCACCATAAGAATTTTGTAAAGAAGTGATTGAAGTAAATGCAGCCAAAATTACTACAGCGATTCCTAAAATGCTTTTCTGCTTCATTCGGCTGTGCTTCATGCGGCTCCTTGACCTCAAGAGCAATTGTGCTACTGCTGGGCGCTTTCTCCCAAGATTGAAACTCGATCTTTATTTACTGACAAAAATCCACCGTGAACAGTGAAAGTGGTAGCACTTCCATCAAGGCCTTTAATGCTTACTTCGCCATTAACTAACACACCAAGAAGTGAGGCATGTCCAGGCAAGATGCCGAGATCCCCCTCGAGAGTTCTGGCAGAAACCATGCTCGCTTCACCAGAGAAGATGCGCTTCTCTGGTGAGACGATTTCAACTTTGAGTGGCACTAGTTTTTCGCCAATTCAGCAGCCTTGCGCTCTACATCATCAAGTCCACCGCACATAAAGAAAGCCTGCTCTGGAACGTGATCGTATTTTCCATCAGCAAGTGCTTCAAATGCTTCAATGGTGTCAGCAAGAGGCACAAATGAACCATCAAGACCGGTGAAGACTTTTGCAACGAAGGTATTTTGTGACAAGAAGCGCTGAATACGGCGAGCGCGACCTACGAGGATGCGATCTTCTTCAGATAACTCATCGATACCAAGAATTGCAATGATGTCCTGCAAATCTTTGTAACGCTGCAAGATTTGCTTGGTGCGGTTAGCTACACGGAAGTGCTTCTCTCCGATGTAACGAGGATCCAAAATACGTGAAGTTGAATCAAGTGGATCTACCGCAGGATAGATACCAAGTTCTGAAATTGGACGAGATAGAACTGTGGTTGCATCTAAGTGCGCGAAGGTTGTGTGTGGGGCTGGGTCGGTGATGTCATCGGCAGGAACATAAATTGCCTGCATCGATGTAATCGAGTGACCGCGAGTTGAAGTAATGCGCTCTTGTAACTGGCCCATTTCATCAGCAAGTGTTGGCTGGTAACCAACAGCAGATGGCATACGACCAAGAAGAGTTGAAACTTCAGATCCAGCTTGGGTAAAGCGGAAGATGTTGTCGATGAACAACAACACATCCTGCTTCTGTACATCGCGGAAATACTCAGCCATGGTTAATGCTGAAAGTGCAACACGAAGACGAGTTCCTGGTGGCTCATCCATCTGGCCGAAGACCAATGCAGTCTTATTAATAACACCAGTTTCAGTCATTTCAAGGAAAAGGTCATTTCCTTCACGAGTACGCTCACCAACACCGGCGAATACAGATACACCACCGAAGTTTTCAGCTACACGGTAAATCATTTCCTGAATAAGAACAGTTTTACCTACACCGGCACCACCGAATAGACCGATCTTTCCACCACGAACATACGGAGTTAGTAGATCGATAACTTTGATACCAGTTTCAAACATCTCAGTCTTTGATTCAAGTTGATCAAAATCTGGAGCTTTGCGGTGGATTGGCCAGCGCTCTTTGATATCTAATGATGAGGTTGGTACATCTAGTGATTCTCCAAGGGTGTTAAAAACATGTCCCTTTGTAACATCACCGACGGGTACTGAGATTGCAGATCCGGTATCGCGCACTTCAGCGCCACGGACCATTCCATCAGTAGGTTGCATTGAGATTGCGCGCACGAGGTTGTTACCGATGTGCTGTGCCACCTCTAAAGTGAGCAAGCGCGTCTCTCCGCCAAGGGTGACATCAATATGGAGCGCATTAAAGATCGCCGGCATCGAATCTGCTGGGAACTCTACGTCCACAACTGGTCCGATTACGCGAGCTACGCGTCCTGCGGTTTTTGTATCTGTTGCCATCTTTACTCACTCCCTGCGTTTGCAGATGCCAGCGCGTCCGCGCCGCCAACGATTTCACTGATCTCTTGGGTAATTTCGGCTTGACGGGCCGCGTTCGCAAGTCGGGTTAATGACTTGATTAACTCATCAGCATTGTCAGTTGCTGACTTCATTGCTCTGCGGCGGGCTGCATGCTCGGAAGCTGCTGACTGCAACATTGCGTTGTAAATACGAGCCTCAACATAACGCGGCAACAGTGCATCAAGCACGGAAGCTGCTGAAGGCTCAAACTCATATAGCGGTAGTGCGCCACTTGGTGGAGGTGCAGAACTTTCAACTACCTCAAGTGGAAGCATTCGCTTTGCCATAGGTTCTTGCGTGACCATCGAACGGAACTCGGTGTAAACAATATGCAACTCATCAACACCATTTTTATCAGTTTGTGCATCTGCAATAAAAGCACCAATTAGTGAATCTGCAATCGCTTTTGCATGCTCATAAGTTGGGTTATCACTAAACCCACTCCATTGACCTGAAATTGCACGGTTGCGGAAACGATAATAGTTAATCGCTTTTCTTCCGACTAAATATGCGTTTGCTTCGATGCCACGGTTGCGAAGTAGCGAGACTAATTGGTCGCCTTCTTTAATTACCGAGCTTGAATACGCTCCGGCCATTCCACGGTCTGCAGAGATAATCAATACCGCAGCACGGATTGGCTTCTCGGATTCAGTTGTAAGTGGATGCTTGGTGCTTGAGTACGAAGCAACAGCAGAAACTGCTCGAGTTAATTCATTTGCGTACGGAGTCGAGGCTTGTACGCGCGTCTGAGCTTTAACAATTCGTGAGGCAGAGATTAATTCCATAGCCTTAGTAATTTTCTTCGTCGCTTTAACAGATCTCATACGGCGACGATAAATTCGAAGTTGTGCACCCATAGCTACTCTCTACCTCCCTTCATATCTAATTTCACGTTAATTTAAATTACTTCTTTGCAGGTGGAACAAAACGAGTGATTTGCTCTTGGTTCTCACTAGTTAAGGCATCTGCAGCTTTTTCTTCCAAAGCTTTTGCTTCTGAAGATACAAAGCGATCAGTAAATGTGGTGATTGCTTCGGTAAGAGCAGCAACGGTGTCATCAGTTAACTCTTTGGTGGTTTCGATAACATCAATTACAGCCTTGCGATCACGAGCTAAGAACTCAAGGAATTCAGCTTCGAAGCGGCGAATGTCAGCAACCGGAATCTTGTCTAACTTTCCAGTTGTTCCAGCCCAGATTGAAGCTACTTCTTGTGAGACTGAGAACGGGCTGTATTGGCCCTGCTTCAAAAGTTCTACCATTCGCGCACCGCGCTCTAGTTGAGCCTTTGATGCAGCATCAAGATCAGAACCGAATGCAGCGAATGCTTCGAGTTCACGATACTGAGCAAGATCAAGACGCAAACGACCGGCAATCTTCTTGATTGCTTTGGTCTGAGCTGATCCACCAACACGAGAAACAGAGATACCTACGTTAATTGCAGGACGTACGCCTGCGTTAAATAGATCTGTTTCAAGGAAGCACTGTCCATCAGTAATTGAAATAACGTTTGTAGGAATGAAGGCAGATACGTCATTACCTTTTGTCTCAATGATTGGAAGTCCAGTCATTGAACCAGCACCCAATTCATCTGAAAGTTTTGCACAACGCTCTAGCAAACGTGAGTGTAAGTAGAAAACATCTCCTGGGTAAGCTTCGCGACCTGGTGGACGACGAAGAAGTAGCGAGACCGAACGATAAGCCTCTGCTTGCTTTGAGAGATCATCAAAAACAATTAACACGTGCTGACCGGCATACATCCAGTGCTGACCAATTGCAGAGCCGGTGTATGGGGCTAAGTATTTAAAGCCGGCTGGATCTGAGGCAGGAGAAGCAACAATTGTGGTGTATTCCATTGCGCCAGCTTCTTCAAGTGCTCCACGAACAGAAGCAATCGTTGAACCTTTCTGGCCAATAGCAACATAAATACATTTAACTTGCTTCTTTGGATCTCCAGATAACCAGTTAGCGCGCTGATTAATAATGGTGTCGATCGCAACTGCTGTCTTTCCAGTCTGACGGTCACCAATAATCAACTGACGCTGTCCGCGACCAATTGCTGTCATCGCATCAATAGCTTTAATACCAGTTTGCATTGGCTCTTTAACAGGTTGGCGTTGCACAACCGAAGGTGCCTGAAGTTCTAATGCACGACGAGCCTCTTCTTTGATCTCGCCTTTGCCATCAATTGGTCGACCAAGTGGATCGACTACGCGACCAAGGAATCCGTCTCCAACTGGGACAGAAAGGATTTCACCGGTACGACGAACAGTTGTTCCTTCTTCGATACCGCCAGTCTCACCCAAAATAACGATACCGATCTCGCGAACATCAAGGTTCAATGCAAGACCTAAGGTTCCGTTCTCAAATTTCAAAAGTTCGTTTGTCATCGTTGAAGGAAGTCCCTCAACACGTGCGATTCCATCGCCGGCCTCGGTGACAGTTCCGATTTCATCGCGAGCAGCCGCACCTGGGGCGTATGAGGCAACGAATTTCGCAAGCGCGTCGCGAATCTCCTCTGGTCGGATCGTAAGCTCGGCCATCAACTTCTCCTTCTAATAGGTGCTCGCACACTTTGCGCAAACACAGTTGCTGCTTCCTTAATTTGGTTTTCGACTCAACTTACGAGCCTACGACCTGCTTCTGCTAAACGACTTACAACAGTTCCATCAATAAGTTCATCAGCAAAGCGAATTGAAATTCCGCCTACGACTGACTTATCAACTTCGACATTTATTCGTACATTTCTGCCGATTTGTTTCGCAAGTGCTGCATTCAATCTGCTTACTTGCACATCGCTCATGGCAGTAGCGCTTTTAACGTGTGCAATTACTTGATTGCGACGCTCGGAAGCTGCTTGAGCAAAATGAGTTAAGCCTGATTCTAAATTTCTTCCACGTGGATGATCCACAAGGACAGAGATCAATGCAAGAGTTGCCGGAGCAGTTTTGTTTGAAAGTAAATCAACAATCAACTTGCTCTTTAGTACTCCAGTTGTGGTTGTGCGATTTGCAAGAATGCCACGTAAATCGGGGTTTTCAGCAACAATTCTTCCAAAGCGAAAAAGTTCTTCTTCTAAGCGATCAAGTGTTCCGTCAGCATCTGCTGCTGCCGCTTGTGCTTCAACCGCTAACCACTCAATTGCATCTGATAGATCTAAAGGCGAAGACCAGCGAGATGCAACCATTGAATGTAACAACTCAACTGTTGCTGGGCCCACATGCTTTGAAACTAATTGATCAACAAGGGTTACTTTGTCTTGACCACTTCTTGATGGATCGGTTAATCCGCGTCGAAGGGCAATAGATGAATCGAGAGCATGAAGAGTTAAAAATAGTTCGCCAGACATCGCAGTTGCTTGAGCATTGTTAGCTCCTTGCAAATGCTTATCTAAACTAGCGCGCGCACTCGCGAACGAGGCACGACTACTTCCCTTCATGATCAAACTCATAACTACTTAGATCCTTCCAAGTCAGCAAGAAAACGATCAACTACGCGAGATTGACGAACTTGATCATCGAGGGCTTCCCCAACGATTTTCGATGCAAGGGTTGTGGCAATTGCGCCGACTTCATTCATTAGTGAGCTCATTGCCTGAGTGCGTTCAGCTTCAATTGATGCGCGGGCCGCTGCTGTAATGCGATTCGCTTCATCTTGAGCTTTTGTGCGCATCTCTTCAATAATCGCTGCACCTTCAACTCGTGCTTCTTCACGCATTTTTTGCGCTTCACCTTTTGCGTCAGCAAGTTGTGCCTTATATGAGGCCAATGCTTGCGAAGCTTCTAGTTGAGCCGCTTCAGCGCGTTCAATACCACCTTGGATCGCCTCAGTACGAGCAGCAAATGCGCGCTCGAACATTGGAACCACTTTTGCTCGCAGTACTAAAAAGAGCAAAGTAAAAGCGACAAGTCCAACGATAATTTCAGCGGTATGTGGAATTAGCGGATTAATCTCACCGCCAGCAGCTAATGTGATCATGATTTCAGGTCAGTTCTAATTACAGAACGAACGCAAGAACCAGACCGAAGAGTGCAAGTGCCTCTGCAAGCGCGAAGCCAAGGAATGCAATTGGCTGCAAGATGCTGCGTGCTTCAGGCTGACGTGCCACTCCATTGATGTATGCGGCGAAGATAAGTCCTGTTGCGATTCCGGGTCCGATAGCTGCGAGACCGAAACCAACCAGGTTGAGTGTGCCTTCCATCTTTGTACCTTTCATTCTGTCTTGCACTTTAGACAAGACGGTCGTCTCATCCTCTTTACTTTTTTTACTTTTCTCTCTGCTTAATGCTCGTCGGCCAACGCTCCAGCAATATAAAGCGCGGTCAACAAGGTAAATATATACGCCTGCAAGCACTGAACCATAAACTCAAAAAAGGTCAGCACAATTCCGATTGAGAAAGCAAAAGGACTAATTAATTTGAGTCCAATTACACCTTGCAAAAGGTGCTCACCGCCGAGGATGAAGACCAACAACAAAAGGTGGCCGGCGAACATATTTGCAAATAGACGAAGAGAAAGAGTTAGTGGTCTTACTAGGAAAAAGGTAAGCAGTTCTAGAGGAGTAATCAAAATGTAAGCCGCTTTTGGAACTCCTGGCATAAACATAATGTCTTTGATGTATTTGACGACACCGTGCTTCTTGACTCCCACATAATGGAAAATTAAAAATGTGATCAGTGCTAGAGCGTAAGGAAAACTTACTCGCGACATTGTAGGGAATTGAAGAAGAGGGATAATTCCAAATAAATTGTTAACTAAAATAAAAGTAAATAAGGTAAATAAATACGGTACAAATCGCATGAATTCATGACCAATTACTTCTTTACCTAAGTCATTTCTTACAAATGAATAGATTCCTTCTCCAGCGAATTGTAATTTTGAAGGGACAATCGCAGCTTTTCTAGAAGCAGCTATAAAAAACACCGAAATTAAAATTACCGAAAGAAAAATTAAGAAAACTGGTTTAGTTGTGAATGCGCTATCACCAAAGATGGGTGGTAATTCAAAGTCAGCGGCACTTGGAGGATTAAATCCCTCTTCCGAAAGCTTTACTCTCAAGACAGACCATCTCTTTCATCTTCCACTGGGGCGATCCAACGACGCCCAACCCTATGTCTAAATCCGCCTTCTTGCGAAATTTCTACTGCCGCCCGAACCGGACCCAAACTAGATAAATTGCTGAGGAAATCCCGAGAAGCAGCCCTCCGAGGAAGAAAAAGCCAGTTCCGGCCCAATTATCGAGCAATTTGCCTACCCCGCCCCAGATCAGCAGGCCGGAGAGCAGGTAACCAAAAATTGACCAGTAAGCACCCTCATCTTTTGTCGCCACGAGCACCCCCTAGTCGCCAGTATGCCTTTACCTCGCCACTTATCCAAGCAATAGTAACCGCCGTCGCAACCAGGGCAAAAACTGTTCGATCCAACTCCAAGTTTCGCGCCAAAACCAAAAAGAGCAAAATCACAATCACCTTTAAGAAATAAGAGTGCATCATGATCACAAAAGTCATTTTTGGATCCAAATAAGTAGTTACCTTTGCCAAAAACAGATGTATCGCAAAAAAGATAAAAACAATTAAAGTCGCTAGCAGGCTGGCCTTTAGACCACTTAATCCGGAAAATGCTAACGCAACAATTGCAGCGAGTGCTCCAACAATCAATGCTGGTTTGACGGCGCCATTAAAAAGAATTCTTGAGTAATGCTTCATAACTCTTTGAGAATTCCCACTTTAAGTTTTCGATACAAAAAAGGATATTTTGTAAATGAAAGTGACAGCGTGAAAAAGAGAATTGAAACCAATAAGGTGAAACGCCACGGAATAAATGCTGATGCGGCTAATGGCATCGCAAATGAAAAGGTCCAAAGATATAAAAGAAAAGTTGCAGAGCGTTGTGAATGACCTAGCATAATTATTCGGTGATGTAAGTGTTCTTTATCTGGCGCAAAAGGAGAGCGACCAGCTTTTGTTCTTCTAACAATCGCCAAGATTAAATCAATTAATGGGATTGCTAAAACTCCAAAAGGCAGCAGTATCGGAAGCAAAGCTGGTGCAAGTTGTTGTGCGGAAATTGCATTCGAATCAATCTGACCAGTCAGCGTTATTGCAGCGACTCCAAGCAACAACCCTAAAACCATAGACCCAGAATCCCCCATAAAGATTCTTGCTGGATAAAAGTTGTGCGGTAAGAATCCGATACAAGCACCTACGACAACAGCAGTAATTAGCAAAGGTGCTCCGGCGCGGTCAAAGTTATAAACAACTGAAAGTAAGTAGGAGTAAGAGAAAAAGGCGAGGGCAGCAATTGCCACAATTCCAGCAGCTAAGCCATCTAATCCATCTACGAAGTTAACTGCATTTATAGAAACTAAAATCACTAAAATCGTTAACAACTGCCCTAAGGAACTTGGCAGAGTAGTTATGCCATTAATTGGTAACCAAAGAAGTTGAACACCATTAAGAAGTAAGACGCCGGCCGCAATAGCCTGTCCGGCAAGTTTAGTAATTGCATCTAATCCCCAGCGATCATCGGCCATTCCTAACAACAAGACAATTCCGCTAGCTAAAACAATTCCGGTGATCTGTCCAGTTTGTGCAAATGCTTTATTCAGTAAAGGAAGCTGGTTTGCAATTCCAATCGAAATGGCGATTGCAAACCAAATAGCTAATCCACCCCATCGTGGAGTTGGAGTGGTGTGTACATCGCGATTTCGCACATATGCAATAGCGCCAAATCGAAGTGCGGCTTTCTCGGCAAGCGGCGTCAGTAGATAAGTTAATGCCGCGGCTATGAATAAAACTAAAAGATGCTCGCGCATTAGTTTTCTGGGTAAACCGGAAAGGCCTTGCAAAGTTGCGCTACTTCAGCTGAAATTGCTTTCGCACTCTCTGGCTTGGTGATCGCTCTCGAAATTAGTGAAGCAATGCTTTTCATCTCTTTTGTTCCCATACCTTGGGTGGTGACAGAAGGAGTTCCAACTCTAATTCCACTTGTGACAGATGGTGCTAGCGGGTCATATGGAATTGAATTTTTATTTAAAGTAATTCCTGCAGCCCCACATCT
>JBILFD010000120.1:0-3626 GCA_044351765.1 Candidatus Nanopelagicaceae bacterium
GGACCACCTCTAGGCGGGCGAGGGGTATCTATGTATGTGTAACGGTATTTACGTGGGCAATCCAGCCAGGTATCAAGCCGCGACGGGGTGCATGAAAATAGCTTTACTGGCATTCCATCAAAAGTAGGTTGATCGCTCATAAGATTTTTCGCATTTTCAGGCTGCGATAAATGCAGTTACTGAGTTAGCAATCATTTGAACTGCAATCGCGGCAAGTAATAACCCAGCAATTCGGGCAATTAAAGTCACTCCAGAAGTTTTAATCACTTTGATTATTCCAGTTGAATATCTCAAAATTAATGCAAGCACTAAGTGCAAAACTCCGATGGCTGTAAATAGTGCGACACCCATTTCTAAGCCGTCGATCTGCTTAACAAAGATTATTGTGGCGACAATTGCACCAGGTCCAGCAAGGAGTGGTGTTCCGAGCGGAACCAAAGCAACATTTACATCAGTAGGTCCGGGCTCATCGCCTTTTTTCTCATTTTTGCCAGTTAACAACTCAAGTGCGACCAGCAGCAATAGCAACCCTCCGGCACCTTGCATCGCCGGAAGTGAAATCTTTAAATATCCCAATATGAATTGTCCAAATAATGCGAAGGTAATGATTACAGTGAAAGAAACGATTGCGGTTTTAACAGCAAGTTTTCGTCTTTCTTTTTCAGTAAATGGAGAAACTAAACCCAGGTAAATTGGAACGACGCCAGGTGGATCCATAATTACAAAAAGAGTCACAAATACTTGCACACCAAAGGTCCATGCATTCATCGAGTGAATACCTCATCTCCACTTGCCTTGCTGGCTAAATTCTCCCAGAGATCAAGCGGAGTTTGCTCTTCTCCCAATTGATTTGCGCGCGCCGAACCGTGGTAATCACTTGATCCGACCTTAATTAAATTGTGTTCAATAGATAATTGATCGATTTTGGAGTGGGCGGCTTCATCTTGGTCTCTTTTATTTCTTTCAATCCCGTTAAGTCCAGCAGCAGCTAATTCAGTAACCTCGCCAAAAGTTAAAACTGCTCCTCTTTTTTCCGCAAACGGATGTGCCAAAATCGAAACTCCTCCAGCAGCTGCAATTGCCTTAATTGCTTCAACAGGTGATGGTGCCCAATGTGAAACATAAAATTGAGAGCTGTTATGCAATAACTCAGCAAATGCTTCATCGCGCGAAGCCACGATTCCATTTTTAATTAAAGCATCAGCTAAATGAGGGCGACCAAGTGTGGCTCCAAGAGGCTTTACCTCTTGAACATCTTGCATCGTTACTTGATAGCCCGCTGCTTGTAACTTTTCGATCATTTTTTCCATGCGTGGAATACGGTCATCGCGAGTATCTGATAACAATTTGGCGAGTTGTGCATTTTTCGCATCAAATAAAAGTCCAACTATATGAACACTCATTCCCAATTGCGTACGAGTAGAAACTTCAGCACCCGGAACGATGGTTAAGCCCAACGGGATTTGATCTCTCTTCGATCTAACTTCCCGCCATCCTTCAATCGAATCGTGGTCAGTCATCGCGACAACTGTTAATCCGGCTTTTCTAGCATTCTTTAGCATCTCAAAAGGTTTATCGGTGCCATCGCTTGCTGTCGTATGTGTATGTAAATCAATCATTTTTTTGCACCTGGTCAACTTGCAGGGAAGCGGATTTTGTAGCCACAAGCCCTGATCCTAATAACAATAAAATCAATCCGGGAATTACTCCAGCCGGTGGAATTTGGTCTAACCACCAAACTGCTAATAAAGCACCGACGGGAAGTTCAAAAAATACAATCAACGAAACAACAGTTGGTGAAACTCTTTGCAACACCTGATTAAACATGGTGTGCCCCAAAATTTGAGCTCCCACTATCAAACCTAAAACTAACAACCATTCATATCTTGGGTAATCAATAATTGGCGCATCAGTAAATAGCACCACTACAAGACATGTGGCAGCACAAACAAAATAACAAACTGTTGTGTATGTAGTTGGAGAGATTTCGCGAAGGACATGCCCACCAGCAATAACATATGCCGCTGATAATGCCGCTCCTAGCAAAGCAATTAAATCTCCAATTAGCGCTCTGGTTGATAACTGCCAATCAATCCCAGTGATAATCAAAACGCCGACCATTGAAACTGCCATGCCAAACCAAACTTGCATTGCTACTTTGGCTCCACGCATGCGAACCCAGATTGCGGCAAATATTGGCTGCACTGCAGTTATCGCAACACCACTTGCAACACTTGTTAATCGCATTGATGCAAAAAAACAGATGAAATGCAGAGCAAGAAATACTCCAGCAATCACTGACCAAAGCCATGCATTGCGACTCATCTTGCGCCATTCGCCACTTCTTAATGCAAAAGGAAGTGAGAAAAGCGCGCCACCTAAATTGCGCCAGAAAATTGCAACAGGTACTGCCATTTGCCCCAATGCAATCAATGGCCCGGAAGTTCCGATACCGAATATGCCGATGATTAATCGGCCAATATCGGCTGGTTTTATACCTTTAGCGCCACTGCTGGCGATCTCTGGAGCAGACATGAGTCTGACCCTAGCGGGTACCCTTAGCCTTATGAGCGGCGTAATCAATCTATCGAATCGAATTAATCGAGTCTTTATCGCCCGCCTATCCGGAACCGCAGTTTTTGACCCTGCCGGTGATCAAGTCGGAAAGGTGCGCGATGCAATCGCGACCCTACAAACCGGCTCTGCCCCTCGCATTCTTGGACTTATTGTTGAGGTGCCCCCACGTCGGCGCATCTTTATTCCAATCACCCGCGTGACCTCAATTGAACCAGGAACTGTTGTTATCACCGGCCTGCTAAATGTCCGTCGTTTCCAACAACGACCAGGTGAGTTACTTGTACTTGGTGAGTTTCTAGATCGAGCAATTAATCTAAGTGAAACTGGCGAGCGAGTTGTAATTGAAGATATTGCGATGGAACAAAATCGTCGTGGCGATTGGTTGCTAAATAAAGTTTCGGTTTCACGTAAGCATTCTGGACTTCGCCGACGCGGTCCAAGCATGACTTTGGATTGGAATGAGGTTTCAGATTTCACAATCTCTGAAACAGATAGCGGTGTTTCAAACTTACTTTCTACTCTTGCTTCTTTGCATGCTGCAGATCTTGCAAGTGCACTACAAAATCTTTCGATGCACCGTCGGATTGAAGTAGCCCGGGCCCTTGATGATGAGCGTCTTGCTGACGTACTTGAAGAAATGAATGAAGAAGAGCGAGTCGCACTTATTGCTCAATTAGAAGGTGAGCGCGCTGCCGACGTACTCGGTGAGATGGACCCAGATGATGCTGCCGACCTCTTGCGCGAAGTTGGAAGTGAAAAAGCAGAGACGCTTTTGCAATTAATGGAGCCAGAAGATGCTGAAGATGTTCGTCGTCTGATGACATACGAAGATTACTCAGCTGGTGGAATGATGACGACCGAACCAATCGTTTTGGCTGCCGACAACACTGTGGCTGAAGCCCTTGCAGCATTACGTGAAAGCGAAATTACACCTGCTCTTGCTTCGCAAATTTACGTTACTCGTGCTCCATATGAGACCCCTACTGGAAAGTTCCTTGGGATTGCGCATTTCCAACGTTTATTGCGCGAACCTCCAGCAACTTTGCTAG
>JBILFD010000092.1:0-4391 GCA_044351765.1 Candidatus Nanopelagicaceae bacterium
GAAATTTCAATCGTAGATGAAGTTAAGAAAAGTGAGCACGGTGGAAAGATTGGAGAAATTACCGAACTTTCTGTCAGTAGTAAGAAGTATCCAAAGTTAGAAAAAATCTATTTTGTTGGAATTGGTAAAGCAACTGCAGCAGATTTTGCAAAAGCAGGTGCCGCATTGGGCCGCAAAGTCCGGGGAAGCGAAAAGATTTTGCTTAGCGCCTGCGCATCCGGATCCAATGGTCAAAAACGGCATTTAATCAGCGCTGGACTTGCGAATTACTCATGGCATCTCAAAACTGGGGCCGCAGCAAAAGTAAAAGCTCCGACGATCGGTGCATTTGGCATGAGCGCCAAAGACCTAACAGAAGCAAAAACTATTTTGAACTCCGTGTGGTTAACCAGAGACCTTATTCATACTCCTGCAAATATGAAGAGTCCGCAATGGATGGCCAAGCAAGCAAAGAGCGCTCTTTCGCGCAGTGAAATTGAAATCAAAGTGCACGCTGGCGCAGATCTTTCAAAATTTGGCGGATTACGTGCGGTTGGAAATTCATCCCCAAAGCGCCCACCGGTGATGATTGAACTTTTCTACAATAAAAATAAGCGCAAAGCGCCACATGTAGTTTTAGTTGGTAAAGGAATTATGTTTGATACTGGGGGAGTTTCATTAAAGCGCCCTTACGACACCATGGTTGCGATGAAAAGTGACATGGCTGGAGCTGCTGCGATTATCGGAACAATGAAAGCAATTGCTGCGCTTGGTTTGAATGTTCGCGTGACTGGCTTATTAATGTGTGCCGAAAACTTATTATCGGCAACATCTCAGCGCCCCTCCGATGTGATCACTCATTTCGGTGGAACAACTGTTGAAGTCAGAAACACAGATGCTGAGGGACGATTGGTATTAGCCGATGGACTTGCGTATGCAAATGCAAAATTGAAACCAGATTATTTACTGGATATCGCAACCCTTACTGGATCAGCAACACTTGGACTTGGTCGTCAACATGGTGCGATGTATACCCGGGATCAAAAGTTAGCAAAACAGCTGCAAGAGATCGGCGAGAAATCTGGAGATCGCGTCTGGCATATGCCACTTGTTGATGACTACATCCCATCGCTTGCTTCACCGATTGCAGATTTCAATCATTTGGGTGACAAACCACATGTATCTGGCGGCTCAATTACCGCAGCACTTTTCTTAGAGCATTTTGCAGGCGATAGCCGTTGGGTACATCTTGATATTGCTGGAACTGCCCGCTCTGAAGTAGATGCCGGCGAAAATGTTAAAGGCGGAACTGGTTTTGGAGTTAGATTGCTTGTGGAATGGATCAGTTCCTTATGAAAATTGAACAAATGCATACCTTTGCCGAAAGTTTTATAACTGAAGATGAAATTATTCAAGAAGCTCGAGCACGTGGAGTCGAGTTAGGAAGTAATGAAGCTTCAACTGGTACTGGAGCGACATTGAAATTTCTAGCCGCAGCGTTGCAATCTAAAGCAATCGTTGAAGTTGGATGTGGAAGCGCTGTTGGTACTTTGTGGTTATTGCGCGGATGTGATGAAAATTCAGTAATTACTTCGATCGATGCAGAAGCCGAACATTTGCAAATGGCACGTGCAGCATTAGAGGATGAAGATGTTGCTCCAAACAGAGTTCGTCTCATCAATGGAGAGGGTTCTGAAATTTTGCGCAGACTTACTGATGAAGGTTATGACATGGTTGTTTTGCGGGAGATTGGCAGTGAACATTTGGTTGAAGATGCTTACCGGATTTTGCGCCCAGGCGGCGCCCTAGTTATCGACCATGCAATGCGCGATGGAAAGGTTGCTGACCTTTCGCAGCGAGATGAAGTGACGGTCTCACTTCGCGAGGCCATTCGTGGAATTCGCAGTGACCGGGCACGTTGGCTTACCCTTTTGCTCCCGGTTGGAGATGGCTTGCTAATTGCCCTGAAAGCACCCAGTAAACTCTCATGATTCTTTAGTTTTTCTGGAGCATTCTTAGTTTGTGTCCGTAGGTTTAACTATTAACAGAATGGTGAGGAGATTCAAATGAGTGAACCAGGTTGGTGGTCAACGCCTAGCAATTCAAATTCGGGCTCAGATACACCGGAAGTGCCTCGTTCATTTGCTTCGCCACAACAAGGCGCTTCTAGCGCAAGTAATTCATTGCCTCCTCAATATGCAAATAATTTTTTACCACCATCAAGACATTCAAGAAAACGAAAGGGATACATTCCTTTCAATGTTGCGGTGACCATGGCAGTTCTCGCCGGTGGCGTAGGTGGAGTGATTGGAAATGTTGGCGGTGACACTCTTTTAGATGCGGGCGCAAAATTTGTTTCAGTAAATAACTCAATTGAAAGAGCTCCTGATTCAATTTCGGCATTGGCGGCAAAAGTTTTGCCTTCAGTTGTTTCCATTTCGATACGCAAAGGATCGCTGGGTGGAGCGGGAACGGGTTTTGTAATTCGATCTGATGGATATGTTTTGACAAACAACCATGTGGTGGAAGGCGTAGCCAATGGTGGTTCACTTAGAGTTTCATTTAATGATGGCAAAACAGTTAATGGAAAAATAGTTGGAAGAGATTCTGCATACGATTTAGCAGTTATCAAAGTTGATCTCAAGGGGCTAAGTGCATTGCAATTTGGAGATAGCGATAAAGTCCAAGTTGGAGACAGTGTCATTGCTATCGGCTCACCACTTGGATTGGCCGGAACTGTGACATCCGGAATTATCAGCGCGAAAGACCGCGCAGTAACAGCAGGAAGTGGAAATTCTGAAAGCTCTTTTATAAATGCATTACAAACAGATGCTGCAATTAATCCCGGAAACTCGGGCGGTCCCTTAGTTGATAAATCTGGCGCAGTTATTGGCGTAAATTCAGCAATTGCAACTCTAGATTCATCTTCTTCTCAGACTGGATCAATCGGACTTGGATTTGCAATTCCAATAAATCAAGCTCGTCGCACAGCTGAGCAATTAATCAAAACTGGAAAATCCTCACATCCAATTATGGGAGTATCTCTTGATACTAGGTATGCAGATGGCGGTGCACGTGTTGCAGAAGTCTTGGCTGGAAGCCCAGCTGCCAAAGCCGGAATTGTGATCGGAGATACGATCATCGAAATTGATGGGAAAACCGTTGAAAATGCTGATGAATTGATAGTGGCAGTTCGAGCTAAACAACCTGGTGATTCAGTGAAATTGTTGTTATTAGCAAATGGCAGCAAACGGACGGTCAAGGTCGTTTTGGCAGCTTCATCAGATTAAGGCTTAAGATGGCACCATGTTGGATATTGGTGCCGGTGAAATATTGGGACTTGGCGTAGTGGCGCTGCTCCTACTTGGGCCAAAACGTTTACCAACTTTCGCCTCTGATGCTGCAAAATTTCTGCACAAAGTAAAGGGATTTACTTCTAATGCAACTGCTGAGTTGCGCGACAATCTCGGGCCGGGATTTGAAAATATCGATATAGCAGATCTAAATCCAAAGACTTTTATTCGAAAGCAAATGGATTCTGTTTTAGAGGACGTAAATGAAAGTGACAGACCTTTAAATAATGCAAAATTAGATCCAGAAGCACCGTAATCCATGTCAGAGTCGGTAATTGATCTAATTAATCTTGCCCTAAACAAGGTGATTGACCCAGAACTTCATAAGCCACTTCCTGAATTGGGAATGGTCAAGAGTGTTGCATTCAAAGATGGCATCGCTCAAATTGAAATCTACTTAACGATTTCAGGTTGTCCAATGAAAGATCGAATTTTTACTGAAATTCAAAAAGCGCTTGCAGATGTTCCAGGGGTTCTTGAAGTTGGCGTTAAGTACGATGTAATGAATGAAGCACAAAGAGAGAATGTAAAAAAGATTATTCGCGGTGGTGCGCCAGAGCGAGTTATCACCTTTGCGCAACCTTCATCCTTAACGCGAGTTTTTGGAATTGCATCTGGAAAAGGTGGAGTTGGAAAATCTTCTTTAACTGCCAATCTTGCGGTGGCATTAGCTCAAAGAGGGCAAACAGTTGGAATTTTAGATGCGGATGTTTACGGACACTCCATTCCAAGATTGCTTGGCCTACTTGGTGCCAGACCCACTGCAATTGATAGCACCACTTTTATTCCACCTGAGAATTATGGAATTCGCGTTGCATCAATGGAAATGTTCAAACCAGAACGAGACGATGCAGTTGCCTATCGCGGCCCGATGTTGCATAAAGTTCTCGAACAATTATTAGCAGATGCTTACTGGGGAGATTTAGATTTCCTACTTCTGGATCTTCCGCCTGGAACTGGTGACGTGGCGATTTCGCTGGGACAACTAATCCCGTCCTCTGAAATTATTGTGATTACCACTCCACAGGTTGCTGCCGCGGAAGTTGCCGAACGTGCTGG
>JBILFD010000093.1:0-4372 GCA_044351765.1 Candidatus Nanopelagicaceae bacterium
ATCGGTGGATTTGGTCTAATGGCTTGGGATTTGTTCTTAGATCCACAAATGGTTCGCGATGGCAGATGGAGTTGGGCAAACCCAGATCCATACATTCCTTTTATGCCGGAAATTCCAGCCTCTAATGCACTGGGTTGGTTTTTGTCTGGCATCGTGCTCATGTCATTGCTTCACTTGGCGCTTCCACGTCAACGCAGACGTGCTGGATCTGAAACTACAGTCGCTGACATCTTCTTAACTTGGACTTGGATTTCTGGAATCATCGCCAATCTCTTTTTCTTTTCTCGTCCAGGAGTTGCCTTTATCGGCGGAGTGGCACTTGGATTAATTGTGGTTCCATATTTGATATCGCAATGGTTTGCACGTCCTTGAACTTAATTATTTTATTTTTTTCGATCTTTCTATTTATGAACAGCCTCAATAATTACTTTTACCTCCGGCCGACTAACCCAAGAATCGTAGACTCGAAGACTGCCATCTTAATTCCAGCAAGAGATGAAGAAGACAACATTAAGAACTTGTTGTCAGACCTAAGTGAACAGATTTTATTGAGCGATTACTCTGTAACTGTACTTGATGATAATTCAACAGATTTAACTGCGGATGCAGTTCGATCTTATGTCAATCGAGACGAGAAATTCGAACTTATATATGGCAAACCACTCCCTCACGACTGGTTAGGTAAAAATTATGCCTGCCATCAATTAGCTATTACTAAATCAGATGCAAATTATTTGGTCTTTCTCGACGCAGATGTCAGGGTAAGTAGTGATGCTATTGCCACTGCTCTATCTGAATTGCAACAGAAGAACCTGGATTTCATATCCCCCTATCCACGACAAATCGCTAAAAGCTGGAGTGAACATTTAATTCAACCTTTGTTGCAATGGAGTTGGTTAAGTACATTGCCAATTAAGTTAGCCCAAAAATCAAGTAGGCCATCTTTAACAGCAGCGAATGGTCAATTTTTTGTAGTGAAAACTGCCGCATATATAGCCAGCGGTGGTCACAAATCGATAAAAGGTGAAGTTATAGATGACATGGAACTAGCCAAGAGTTTGAAACGAAATGGCTTTAAGGGTGGAGTCACCAATGGATCAAAGATTGCTTCATGTCGCATGTATCAAAATTGGAGCCAACTTCGAAATGGATATCAAAAATCTCTGTGGCGGGCTTTCAAAGATATCCCAAATGCAATCGTTTTATCGCTGCTTCTAATTGTATTTTTTATCTACCCATTTATTGACATGTTTAGAGGCTCTTTGATTGGATTGATCTCATATTTTCTGGTGGTCTTATCTAGAATAATTACCGCCAAACTTTCACGCGGAAATTTGATTTCTTCATTTTTACACCCACTCTCAATATCGCTTTTAATCTATCTACTCATAACTTCATGGATTCAACACTCGCGTGGAAACCTTGCCTGGAAAGGCAGGCAGTTATGAGCAAGCAAAGCGATGAGGTAGTGGTAATTGGTGCTGGCATGGGTGGGCTTGCTGCAGCAACACGTCTTGCTAAAGCCGGATTCAAAGTAAGAGTTTTTGAAGCGGGCCCACAGCCTGGCGGAAAATGTCGAACCATAAATATTGATGGCTACTCTTTTGATACTGGTCCCTCGTTATTGACCCTGCCTGCTGTGTATCGTGACTTGTTTTTGAAAAGCGGAAAGCATTTAGGGCAAGAACTTAAAGTAACTCCCGTAGAACCAGCTTTTGACTACTTCTTTCCTGATGGCGCCAGACTAACTTTGCCATCCTCCTCAAGGGCTGGAACAGCCGCTGCGATCGAAAAGTCATTTGGGCAACGCGCTGCCGCTGAATGGGAAAACCTAATGAAGCGAGCCGAGAAAATGTGGGCGGTTTCTCGAGAACCATTTGTTGAATCAGAGCTTGGAACTCTCACCTCATTAATTTCTAGACCAAGAATTTTTGTAGATTTATTTACGATTGCTCCATGGCGCTCATTGCGATCATTAGTGAATAGAAAGATTAGCGACCCACGTTTGCGTACTTTGATTGACCGTTATGCAACATACACCGGCTCTGATCCTCGCAGCGCTCCAGCAGTTTTGTTAACAATTCCATATGTAGAAATGGTATTTGGGGCATGGCATGTTGGAGGCGGCATTGGAAAGTTAGGTGAAGCACTTGCTGAACGTGCACAAAATTGTGGTGCTCAAATCGAATACAACTGCCCGGTATCTGAGATCTTAACTAGTGATGGAAAAGTTACTGGAGTGAGATTGGCAGATGGTCGAGTGATTGAATCTCAAACAGTCGTAAGTAACGCAGATTCTGAGCTAACTTACGGAAAATTACTTGGCAACTTGCCTGTTGCGCGCAAAGAAAAGCGAAAGATTTTGCGAAGTGAACCATCTCTTTCAGGTTTTTACCTAACAATTGGATTAAAAGGTAAGCGAACAGACCTAAAGCATCACACAATTTCCTTTCCAAATAATTATGACGATGAATTTAATGCAGTGTTTAAGAATTTTCAGCCAGTCGAAGATCCGACTCTTTACATCTGCTCGCCCGCAGATGAACAGATGGTACCTAATCAGGATTTGGCTAATCATGAAAGTTTATTTGTACTTGTTAATGCCCCAAGACACAGTACAGATGGCAAGGGTTTTGATTGGAGCACTCCAGGCGTTGCTGAGAAATATGCTGACCACTTGGTGGATCTTCTGGTTGCTAAAGGTTTTATAGGTCGAGAAAGAATTGATGTTTTTGCTTACGGATCACCACTGCAGATTCAAAATAATCACCTCGCACCTGGTGGTTCGATCTACGGTCGTTCAAGTAATGGTGCACGTGCGGCATTTAAGAGAGCCAAAAATCGATCACCGATTGATGGACTTTATTTAGTTGGAGGCTCCGCACATCCGGGTGGCGGCTTGCCACTTGTTGGTTTAAGTGGCGAAATCGTTGCCGGAATCATCTCTCAACGATCTAAAGGAAATAATGGCCTATGGGCTCGCTGATAATCTATCTTGGCTAGTGCAGGTGAAGTCGGTCCGGGAATATCTAAAATCAAAACTTCATCAAATAAGTCAACATAGCCAGCTCTAAAAAGTGCGCAAGACCTAACGTGCACCGCATCCGCTTTGCTAATTTGAAGTCCGACACTTTCATATGTTGCCGGATCAAATGATGGTGCCGGTTCGGTGCTGACCAAAACTATTAATCCACGCCCACAATCAATTGTTGCCCAATTTCCAATTGACACTTCTTGCCCATTCATGACAATTCCCTTGAGCAAAATTGGAGTAGATCCTAAATTCAAAACTTTTCCAGATATCAATACTGGCTTCGACCATCTGGGATCAAGTGAGGCACCGATCGAGAGGCTTACCTGCCCACCAATCCCCACATTGCCCGCTGCCACAACGGCATTTACATCCACGAGGTTTGTGTAGACATTAAAATCTGGCCCGGCTTTTACTAACTCATTTACCAATGAAGCGCTATCACCGGCTGCACCACCCGGAGGCGCATCACTTGATTGTAATAAAATTGAAAACTTGCTTCGTCCTGCTTCGTTACCTCCTTTAATTTTAATAATAGCGTCAGCAGGTTTTACCAAATCCACTTCAAACTGCTCTTTAATCTCCCAAATTTTATCGCTGATCTCTATGGCAATTTTTAGAAGTTCTGGCTTAGCTAATGTGCCAGTAACAGTTACGGCAAACCCTAACTCAGGTACATCAATCCAAGGTTGTACTGGGAACAATGAAATATCCAAAACTCGATCAGATAAATAGGAATCAGCCAAATTTCGAACCTGAAGCATTGGTTCAGATTTAATAATTTGCACCTCGGCTGGAATCAATAATGGAATTTTCGAAATAGCCGTTTGAATTGGAGCACCCACTGCAAGTAGATCCAACAATAACTTTGCTGCTTTTGCTCCGGTGTCCGCTTGATCGATGTGTGGATATGTTTGGTAGCCAATCAAAATATCAGCATGCTCCAAAATCTCACCTGTCACATTTGCATGAAGGTCATGAGTTACCGCTATTGGAATCTCTTCACCGATTAGAGCGCGAACTCTGGCTACGATTTCTGCATCTGCATAATCATGAGATTGAGTAATCAATGCGCCATGTAAATTTAAAATAACGCCATCAAGGGCTGGAAGTGAAACGAGCATTTCTAACGCTGGTTGAAGTAAGGCCCTAAAATCGTCATCTCCCAAGATGCCACCAGACATCGCCCAAGCGCGCATGATCGGAATAACTTCACATGATTGAGATCTTAGATATGAAATTGCTCCCGCTATCTCTGTATTCGAACCCCTGGAATTCAAATCAGCTTCTTGGCCATACCAAATTCCTTGCATTTTAAAATCTTCATAGGTGGCATTTTTT
>JBILFD010000094.1:0-4371 GCA_044351765.1 Candidatus Nanopelagicaceae bacterium
TTATTGGCCCAGCGCCGACAAGGATCTGGAAGTGCCGGCGGCCTAACCCCAGCCGAAGCCAGCGCATTAAATGGTCAACTTGAACTTTTGCAATCCCAAAACAAACAGTTGCAAGGCGAAGGTGAACGAGCAATCCGTTTAGATGAATCATTAAAGGCCGTGACCGCTCAGATGCTGGTGCTATCGACTCAAGCCCAAGATCTGCAATTAAATGTCACTAAATCAAATAGCGCAATGTTTGAGCAGATTGAAAATATGGGTAAGCAAAATGATTCACTTGTGCGCGAAACTGCAAAATTAGCTGGAGCATTGAGCAAATCACAAACTCGCGGACAATATGGTGAAGCCCAACTTGAAATGTTATTAGAGGGTGCTGACCTAAAAGAAGGTATTCACTTCGAACGTCAATCCTATAAAAATAGTGGTGGTGAGATCACCAGACCCGATGTGAAGATCTTGATGCCTGGCGGTACTGAAATATTTGTTGACTCAAAATTTCCATTTGAAAGATTTTATGAAGGTTCAATAACCGAAGATTTGGTTGAACGCGCTCGATTGATGAAAGCCCATACTGAAGATTTAGTCGGCCATATAAACGCACTTGCAAAACGTGAGTATCAAGAAGGTGGAAGTTCTCCAAACTTTGTCGTGCTCTTTGTTCCATTTGAATCTATTCTTTCTGAAGCATTGCAAGCAGATGAGTTGTTATTGCAAAAAGCATTTGCAAAAAATGTTGTAATTGCTACGCCGACAACAATGCTGGCCCTACTTCGCACGATCCGTTATGGATACGATCGCCAAGATCTCGCGCAAAATGCGGAAGAGATTCGCGAATTGGCTGGAAAGTTATTGAAGCGAATTGGGAAAGTTCATGAAAAAATTGAGGTGCTTGGAGAACGAATCAAATCAAGTGAGCGCGCATTTAATGATTTAGTCGCAACCTCTGAAAATCACCTGATGGTTCCAGCTCGAAAGATGATTAAATTGGGAGCGCCTTCAACAAGGTCTATTGGTGAGATTGTTGATATTGATAGTGAAGTTAGACAAATAAAAAGTAGTGCAGCGCTCGAGAGTTCAGTTATGAATGAGTTAGATTTCGAAAATGAAAGTAGTGATGCAGAATGAAAATTAACCTTCCCAAGAATTTAAACTTACCTAAAGTGCAAGGGTTAGAGAATTTACCTAAAGTGCAAGGCCGCGGTTTAACAACTCCTGGAATCATTGCCATGCAAATCTTGTTTATCTTTTTTGTCTCTACTATAGAAATATTCTTTGGTGATGAGCCAGCCATTTTTACTGGATTAACGCTTTGGTTTTTGCTTTATGCAGCCATAAGTATCGGCCGAAAAGGGACTTTGTTTACCGCAGTTGTTTGGTTGCCGATCACGCTATCTTCCACGTTGATTTTTACTTTAGCGACTGTTGGTGGAAAGGGAATCGCACCAACCAAGTTAGGGATTGCATTAGTAACTTCTCTCGCCCGGTTAGCACCATATTTAGTAGTAGTAACTATTATTGGTTGGGCTATTTACTACTTTAAAGAAATCAAGCCTGGGCAGCGCGCAGATCTTTCCTAAGTTCTACCGGTAAAGAGAAGAGCAAATGCTCCTCCATCTTGGTAACAACTTCAACATCGTCAAAGCCACGTTTTTTCAACTCTATTAATAAATCTTCCACCAAAATCTCTGGCACTGATGCACCACTTGTTACACCAACAGTTGTTACGCCCTCAAACCATTCATCTTTAACTTGCGAGGCATAATCAATCAGGTAGGAAGCCTTCGTTCCTGACTCTAAGGCAACCTCGACGAGGCGAACTGAGTTTGAGGAATTTGTTGAACCTACAACGATCAATAAATCACATTTCTCGGCTATCTCTTTTACTGCCAACTGGCGATTTTGCGTTGCATAACAAATGTCATCACTTGGTGGTGCATGAAGCAATGGGAAACGCTTTTTAAGTGCATCAACAGTTTGCATAGTTTCATCAACACTCAAAGTTGTTTGCGAAAGCCAAATCAATTTACTTTCATCTTTAACAACAACTTTTTCAACATCAGCTAAGCCATCAATCAAGAGCACACTATCTGGTGCTTCACCCGCTGTTCCTTCAACTTCTTCATGTCCTTCATGACCGATCAAAAGAATTTGATAATCCTCAGATGCAAATCTGCGCACTTCATGATGAACCTTAGTAACTAGCGGACAGGTTGCATCAATAGTTTTTAGTGATCTTGCTGCAGCTTGTTCATGTACGGCAGGTGAAACACCATGGGCTGAAAAAATTACTGTCTGGCCTTCAGGAACTTCATCGGTTTCATCAACAAAGATCGCGCCTCGCGCTTCAAGTGTTTGGACTACATGGATGTTGTGGACAATCTGCTTTCGCACGTAAACAGGTGCACCGTACAAATCTAACGCTTTTGTTACTGTGACAACTGCTCGATCAACGCCAGCGCAATATCCACGTGGGGCAGCAAGTAGTACTTTTTTGCTTGCGACTGTTTCGACCACCGGACTCATCTTCCAATCATATTGTGGCCACGCCCAGATACGCTTATCGAGTGAGCGACGAACAACTCGACCGGGGTGATGATTTAACCCAATCATCTGACCTCAACGTGCTCACCGTGCGAGAAGTCTCGCAACAAATTGGCGATTACTTAGGTCGCCTTGGAGCTGTCTGGGTCGAAGGCGAAGTGGCCGAAGTAACTTTGCGCCCAGGTTCGTCGATGGCTTTTATTAGGTTGAAAGACACGAGTGCCGATATTTCCCTACAAGTAACTTGCCACAGATCACTTCTTGAAAATGGCGAACCACTGCCACCAAACGCAAGGATTGTTGCTTACGCAAAAGTGAATTGGTACGCGGTGCGCGGAACTCTTTCACTTATGGCCCGTGAAATCCGACAAGTTGGAATAGGTGAATTACTGGCGCGCTTAGAAGCACTTAAAACATTACTGGCAAGTGAAGGATTGTTTGCTCTAGACCGAAAAAAAGAGTTGCCATTTTTGCCACGAAAGATTGGCTTAATTTGTGGGCGCGCAAGTGCGGCCGAAAAAGATGTTGTTGAAAATGTTCTGCGCAGATGGCCAGGTATGGCATTTGAAATTAAAGAGGTTGCAGTTCAGGGAAGTCAGGCTGTCGTTGAAGTTTCGCAAGCACTAAAGGAATTAGCAAAAGATTCAGAGGTTGATGTAATCATCATTACCAGGGGCGGCGGATCTTTTGAAGATTTGCTTCCTTTCTCAGATGAATCTCTAATCAGATTAGTTGCAACTATCAAGACTCCAATTGTTAGTGCCATCGGACATGAACAAGATTGTCCTTTGTTGGATCTGGTGGCAGATTTCCGAGCATCAACTCCTACTGATGCTGCTAAAAAAGTTGTACCCAGTATTGACGAAGAAGTTGAACGTACTCATCTTTTAACTCAAAGATTAAACAAGCGGATTAACTCAATAATTGATTTAGAGATTCAAAAGATTTCAGCACTTACTTCACGGCCCGTTTTAAAAGATCCGCAAGTATTGATTACTTCGAGGGCTGAAGTCACTATTCAATTGTTAAATCGCTCTCGAAAATCTTTTAAGGCAATTTTGCAAGAGGCCCGAACTGAACTTAAAGAAGTGCGCGCTCGAGTTCGCTCCCTATCGCCGCAATCGACTCTTGATAGAGGATATGCAGTTGTTCAAAAGAGTAATGGGGAGTTGGTACGTAATCCACGAGATGTGAAAGTTGGCGAATTGGTACAACTTCGTTTAGCAAAAGGTGAAATTGGCGCACAAATAACAGGTGAGGTTCCAACTAAAGCCACAATTACTAAAGAGAAAGGGAAGTAATGGCAGAGAAGAAAGTTGCAAAAGAATTGAATTATGAGGCTGCACGAGACGAACTTGCGAAGGTCGTTGCCGAACTTGAAGCCGGTGGCACCTCATTAGAGGAATCACTCGCTTTATGGGAACGTGGCGAACAGCTAGCGAAAATCTGTAACACCTGGCTCGAAACAGCCAAGAAAAGATTAGATGAGGCGAGTAATTAGCAGCAGGTGAGGCTGTAAAAAAGAGCGTATTCTTAAGCACATGGCTCCAGAATTTAACTACTCAGACCTGCTGCCAATTGGGCCAGATAAAACGCAATACCGCTTTCTAGGTAATGAGGGCGTTGAAGTTGTTGAAGCCGCGGGTCGCACCTTTATTACAGTTTCTGCAGAGGCAATTACAAAACTCACCGAAGAAGCTATTCACGACATAAACCATTATTTACGTCCGGCTCACTTACAACAACTACGAAACATTATTGATGATAAAGATGCATCCGCTAATGATCGATTTGTTGCTTTGGACTTGTTAAAAAATGCAAATATCTCTG
>JBILFD010000095.1:0-4368 GCA_044351765.1 Candidatus Nanopelagicaceae bacterium
TGTAGTCGCATTTAAGAAAATCAATGATGAATTCAACGTTGGTCCAGATAAGACTTGGGATAACAACGTTTTACAAGGAATGAATATTGGTTACTTAACAACTGCAGCTCTTATGGGTGTTGGTAAGAATCTAACTCGAAAAGGCTTAATTGCATTTTTAGAGAGCAAAGGTTCAACTTTAGGTGGTGCTGCTTTCTCCCCACTTGGATACTCATCAAAGACGCACGAGGCGTACAACTCCTTCTGGATGGGTGCTTATGATGCAACTAGCGTCCTAAAACCAATTGGTGGAACTCGTGTTCTTTACACCACAGATTCTGCAGCTGGTCCAATAACCGTTTCAACATACAAGCGTCCAGCAATCGCTGCTGATGCGCTTCCAAAGGTAGGTTAATTATGAAGAGCACATTGAAGTTACGTTCACTTATTGGTGCATTTGGTAGCGCTGCATTGCTAGCAACAGGATTAGTTGTTGCTACTCCTGCACACGCTGGAATCTGCAACATCGATGCGACCACAGGTGTAGAAACCTGTATCTCCACACTAAAAGGTGGACAGCAATACAAGACCATGGTTCCAACAAAGAATTACAACGGAACAATGTTCTTCTGGAACCACGGCTTCCGTCCTTCATTTGATTACCCAACTTACGTAGCACCAACAGGTGTTGAACAGATGACTGTTTCAAATACCGGTCCAACCAAAAAGCTTGATTATTCGGCTGAGTTGCTGGCTAAGGGTTATGGATTAGCGTCTTACGATCGGGCAACCAATGGACTTCATGGTTGGAACACTGAAGAATCTGTCCCCCTTCTCAAAGAGTTAGTCGATCTTTCGAAGTTGATCGCACCAACTACTAAGCGGAATGTCATCTGGGGATCATCAGGTGGCGGACCAGTCGTGAACATGTTCGCTGAAAAATATCCAGAGTTAACTGATGCAGTTGGTTTAGTTTCACCAGTTGCCACAAATATCTCTCGTCAACTTCAAAGTGGTTGCGATATTTTCTACTTGTTGAGCATTTTTGCTGACCCAACAATTAAAGGATGTGCTGCATTAGGTGCTCCAGGCATTGCAGGACATGGTGCTGCACTTGGTGAATTGGGTAAAGTTGTCGCTTTGCTTAATGCATGGAAGTTAAATCTTGGCAATGTCGGATTGGCTCATCCTGCGACAGTTGTTAAGGCTAACCCAGCATTTGGTGCGATCCCACAAAGATCGGCACTATTACTGATCGGATTGCTAGCTGGAATCCCACAGAAGAGTGTGCACATGGATGGAGTCACAACTGGCGGTGCGATAGCTGAACAAAGCATCAACGCTACCGTTGCGATTTTGGAAAACATCGGCGAAGCTGCTGCAACTGGAATTCTTGCCGGTCAAGCAGTTGCTGAAAAAGTCGGTGGTCCTTTCTATGACAACACCAAGACCAATTTCACCTCATTGTTAGATGATGGTGACGCTGGTCGTTACAACCTTGGATTATCTGGTGATGATGGAATCAACGGCATGTTGGGAGTCTTGGCACAGATGCCAAGAGTTTCTGCACCTGCTGCAAATGTGGCAAAAGCCGCAGCATTGGATCCGATTAAGTACACCTCAACTAAACCAACAGTTCTTCTTGCCAATGAGAATGATCGTTTGGTTTGGCCAGGTCAAACTTCCGCTTATGTAGCAGAGCGAAATACAAAATTTGCCCCAACTCTAGCTGCCTACGAATCTGCACTTTCTGCTTATGAGTCAGCAGTTACCGCACGCGCGAAGAAAATCGCAACTGCCACATCAGCTGTCTCAAAAGCCAAAACCGCTGCTGCTAAGAAAAAAGCAAGAGCTGCGCTGGCTTCAGCAAAAGCAAAAGCTGCACCAGTCGCACCGGTTGAGCCAAGTAATAACGTAGTTGCACTTTATGCAATGGCACCTGTTGAGTACACAAAGTACACAGCAGCTGGATTGCCAGACCTTGCAGACATTGGTGCTTCTTCTGGTGTTGGACATGAACAATTCACTACAGCACAAGTAATTGCATTCGCTGAGATGTTGGATGCGGCTGCTAAAAGTGGAAAACTTGATATCAAGCCAGAATCATGGGAGGCCTTGGGAATAAATGGAGATTTGGATTACCTTCCAATCCCACTCAAGTACTAACTAAATAACTGCCGTAATGGGCGCTTACCTCGAAAGGGGTAGGCGCCCATTACTCTTTTGCATGTGAATCCAATTCAAACTGTTGAAATCTCAACAGAGGCGCAGATGCAGCAATTTGGGCTGAAGTTGGCGACTAATTTACAAATTGGAGATTTAATAATTTTGGAAGGCCCACTTGGGGCGGGAAAAACTCGGCTAGCTCAAAGCATCGGCAAAGGCTTGTCGGTTAAAAGCGAGATAACTTCCCCAACTTTTGTGATCGCAAAAAACTATCAGGGGCGAACTCCGTTTATTCACGCAGATGCATATCGATTATTAGATTCGCCAATCGGAGGATTGCAAGATCTCGATCTTGATACCGAAAATAGCATCACGCTCGTTGAGTGGGGCAAGAATTTCGCAAGTCAATTAAATGACCAATATCTTATAATTACTATTTCTATCATTGATGAACTCAGCCGCGAGTTAAAGGTCAGCAGCGTTGGCGATAGATGGAAAAGTTTTAATTTATGAAGATCTCTCTTGTCATTGATACATCAACTCCGCGCACAATCGCAGCCATAGTTGCTGAAGAGGAAATAATTTGGTCAGGATTTCACGATGGTGCAACTTCTCACGGGGAAGCACTTGGTAGGTTGATTGAAGATGCTAAAAATCAAGCAACCTTCAAGTCAATCAATCAAGTAGTTGTTGGTATGGGACCAGGGCCATTTACTGGATTGCGGGTAGGTATTGCTTTTGCAAGAACATTTGCAATGGCCAGAGAGATTCCTTGTGTCGGCGTTGTCTCACTTGATGCAATCGCAGGGTCAGCGAGTGCACTCGCTGAGATGGCCTCCGATTTCTATGTGATTACAGATGCGCGCCGCAAAGAAATTTATTGGGCTAAATATAAAAAAGATGGCGAACGCATAACTGAGCCTGCCGTAGCAAAAATCGACCAAGTTGATTTCGAGAGTTTGCCAGTTATCGAATTTGGATTCCCAGATCCTTTAGCTTTAGTGAAATTAGCTACGCAATCAAATTCGGTTCGCACTCAACCTTTGTATTTGCGTAAACCTGATGCAGTTTTACCAAAATTAGCTGAACTGAATTATCGCGCCATGACCAATTTCGATTTAGGGGCAGTTTTAGAGATTGAGAATGAGTTATTTCCGGATCCCTGGAATCTGGCCCAATTCAAAGAAGAGTTGGCTGGGGTCCCGAAAACTCGAACTTACTTTGTGGTTGAAATTGGTAAGACCCAAAAGGTTGTGGGTTTTGCTGGCCTTTACTGCCCGGGCGGCGGTGCTGATGCCGACATTCAAACAATAAGTGTGAATGCGCAATATCAAGGTAATGGAATAGGCCAAGGGTTGTTGGATCTCTTGATAAATGCGGCAATTGAGCGCGATGCCCCAGCAATTTTCCTAGAAGTTCGTGCCGAAAATGAACAAGCTCGTGCGTTATATGCAAAAAATGGATTTACTCAAATATCAGTCCGAAAAGATTATTACCAAAATGCACAACCACGTAGTAAAAGAAGTGACGCAATTATTATGCAGAAAACTTTAGGTGTTGCTCATGAGTAATTCTTCAGCACCTTTAGTTTTAGGAATTGAATCATCATGTGATGAAACTGGCGTTGGAATAGTCCAAGGGCGAAAACTATTAGCAAATGAAATTGCATCAAGTGTTGCTGAACATGCGAGGTTTGGTGGCGTAGTTCCAGAGGTTGCTGCTCGTGCACATGTTGATGCGATTTTGCCAGCCATCGAACGCGCACTGGCAACTGCGAAAGTTAAATTGGCAGATCTTGATGCAATTGCAGTAACAGCCGGTCCTGGATTGGCAGGTGCATTATTAGTTGGTTCAAGTGCTGCGAATGGTTTAGCTGCTGGCCTTGGAATTCCACTTTATGGCGTTAATCACTTAGCAGCACACGTGGCGGTTGAATACTTAGATACAGAACAAGTGATTCCAGCAACTATTGCATTACTAGTAAGTGGGGGACACACATCAATCTTGAAAGTTGATGAGGTCACAAAAGATATTAATGTCATGGGCGCAACTATGGATGATGCTGCCGGTGAAGCTTTTGACAAAATTGCAAGATTGTTAGGTTTGCCATTTCCTGGTGGTCCAGAGTTAGATCGTTTGGCTACAACTGGAAATTCAACAGCAATTAATTTTCCAAGAGCGATGACTTTGTTCACCGATGAAACTGACCGATCAACAAAAGAG
>JBILFD010000096.1:0-4318 GCA_044351765.1 Candidatus Nanopelagicaceae bacterium
AATTCTGATTCGCAATTCAAGTTCAAAAGTTGCGGTTAATGCCATGTCTATCGATGGTGTAGCCATTGTTTTACAAGGCTCAGTGTTGATTTTTGGTTTCCTAGGCTTGCTCTTAATTGCAGAACGCGGCTTCCAGTCATTTACAGCACAGGCTGCTGCGATCCCAGGTTCAAATGAAGAACAAAAAGCGCTGGTTTCTGGTCTCCAGCAAACTGAAGTATTTCCACTAACTCTTTTCGCAATTTCTGGAGCGTTGATCTTCCCTGCCGCCAACGATTTGTTAACTCTTTTTGTTTCTCTAGAAGTTTTATCACTCCCACTGTATTTAATGGCTGGACTTTCTCAGCGTCGCAGATTACTTTCCCAAGAAGCAGCCCTCAAATACTTCCTATTAGGTGCATTTTCGTCCGCCTTCTTCCTATTTGGCTCAGCATTTATTTACGGTCAAGCTGGAAGCACAACATTTGATGGAATTCGCAAGTCAATTGTGGAATCTGGCGGAAGCGATCAATTCTTACTAATTGGTTTAGCTCTACTAACAGTTGGATTACTGTTCAAAGTCTCAGCCGCTCCATTCCATGCTTGGACGCCAGACGTTTACCAAGGATCTCCAACTCCAGTCACAGCCTTCATGGCAGCAGTAACAAAGGTTGCTGCATTTGGTGCTGCAGTTCGAATTTACTATTTTGCAGTTGGCGGTTTGGTTTGGAGCTGGCGCCCAATTTTGATTGCGATCTCGATAGCAACCATGGCGATCGGTACAGTTATTGCAATTGCTCAAAAAGATGTCAAACGTGTTCTTGCATACTCTGCAATCGCACACTCTGGATTCTTGCTAACGGGAATTATCGCGTTGAGTAAAGATGGTTTAGATGCAATTTTGATTTATTTGTTCACTTATGGATTTGCAACAATCGGAACATTTGCAATTGTTACTTTGGTGCGAGATTCTGGTGGCGAAGTTAGTGATTTGAATCGATGGGCTGGTTTAGGCAAGCGCTCACCATTAGTTGCTGGAACCTTTACTCTCTTCTTGCTTGGACTCGCCGGAATTCCACTCACAAGTGGATTTGTTGGAAAGTTTGCGATATTTACGGCTGCATATAAGAGTGGAAATATTTCAGTTGTTGTAGTCGGAGTACTCGCTAGCGCGATCGCAGCGTTCTTCTATGTCCGGATTATTGTTTTGATGTACTTTAGCGATCCTGTTGAAGATGGAACTTCAGTAGTTATCCCATCACCGGTAACCGTTGCAACTATTGCAATCTGTGCGGTTGCCACAATAGTTATGGGTGTTTATCCGCAACCAGTTATCTCCGCTATAAATTCACTTGCATTTTTTGCAGGTTAGCAAATGGCTAAACTTCCAGATCTAGCTCCTGAGATTGAGCAAGATCTCGCTAGACGTTTAGATTTAGTGGAGAAATTACTATTTGCTCACGTTGAAGGCGAATACCCTTTTGTGAACGAAACTTCTCGCCATTTAATTGTTGCTGGTGGGAAAAGATTGCGTCCAGTCCTTACTTTACTTGCAGCAAATTACGGAAGTACCGGAGAACGCCAAGTAATTGAAGCTGCCGTGGTCTGCGAATTAACTCATCTTGCAACGCTTTATCATGATGATGTTATGGATGAGGCTCCATTACGTCGGGGAGTGGAAAGTGCAAATGAGCGCTGGGGTAATGCTGTTGCGATTCTTACCGGTGATTACCTATTCGCAAAAGCCTCTGATCTATTAGCTGATTTAGGACCCGAAGCGGTTCGACTTCAAGCCAGGACTTTTGAGAGATTAGTCATCGGTCAGATAAAAGAAACTCAAGGACCACAAAATGGTGCAGATCCACTAGAACATTACATTTCAGTTATTGCCGATAAAACTGGCTCACTATTTGGAACCAGTATTCGATTTGGAGCCTTGTTGTCCGGTGCATCTTCACAAGTAGTTGAAGCCCTAACCACATTTGGGGAAGAGATCGGCATAGCGTTCCAGTTGGCTGATGATGTTATTGATATTGCAAGTCAGACCAATGAGTCAGGAAAAACACCAGGAACCGATCTGCGTGAAGGAGTTCCCACATTAGTAACTTTGCTGGTTCAAAAAGCTAATCGTCCTGAGGATCAAAAGTTAATTGCTTCATTGGCTGCTCCGATTTCAGATGAGAATGAAGTAGCAGAAGTCTTAGCTGCTCTTAGATCCCATCCCGCTTTAGATGAGGCACGTACTATCGCCTTGCAATACGCTGAAAATTCTCGAAAACTGCTTTCAGTATTGCCAGTTAATCAAACTACTTCAGCATTTTTAACTTTGTGCGATTCCTTGGTTACTCGCTCTACCTGATTTCCATAAATCGCTACCTAAACATATTAAAGCAATCCAAATAGCAAAGAATCCGACCCAGCGCGCCAAAGGCATCGCTTCTCCATTTACGGTTACACCAATGATAAACATGATTGTTGGTGTTATGTATTGCAGTAAACCGACAACAGATAAAGGTAATCGCACTGTGGAGCCATTAAAAAATAGTAGGGGAGCAACGGTCATAATTCCGGCTCCAGCCAAACCTAATGAAAGCCATAAACTTGTACCAAATGCACCTTCACCACTAATTTGCAGCATCGATAGAAATGCAAGTGTTGGAAACATGGCGATCAATGTTTCTACTGTTAATCCTTGCAACGCAGTCACCGGTAAAGATTTCTTGATCACACTATAAAGTCCCCACGAAACCGCTAAACCGATTGCAATCCAAGGTAAGTGTCCGAAGTCAAAAGTGAGTGCTGCGACACCGATAGCAGCAACTGAAACTGCAGCCCATTGAAGTGGGCGCATTTTTTCGCGCAACATAAACACGCCAAAAGCCACGTTGACTAATGGAGTTATGTAATAGCCAAGAGATGCTTCAACAACTCGATTGACGGTCACAGACCAGATGTAGATAGCCCAGTTGGCTGAGAGGAGTCCAGAAGTCAACGCTAGTAAGGCAAGAGTGCGCGGATTCTTTAAGGCTTTAAATGCGCTCCGGAATTCCTTGCGAAAAGAAAGAGCGATAAGACAAACAAGCAGAGACCAAACTGCTCGGTGGGAAATTATTTCAAAAGCTTTTGTATTTCCCATTGCACCCCAATAAAGCGGTAGCAATCCCCAAATTACATATGCAGCGACTCCATAGACCAGCCCAGTCCGGTATCTAGTCAGAGTTGTCAAAGTATTAACGGAAGTTCGTAAATTGAGGAGCGAAATCTAGATCTTGAGCTTTAACAAATGCAATCGCTTCCTGAAGATCATCTTTGCTCTTAGAACTTACTCGCAATTCGTCCCCTTGGATTTGAGTCTTAATTGTTTTAGGGCCGTCATCACGTAAAGATTTTGCAAGTTTTTTAGCATGTTCTTGGGAGATACCTTCTTTAATCGGAACAACAATCTTGTAAATCTTTCCAGATAAAACTGGAAGACCTGGATCGATATGCTTTTGCGAAACTCCGCGCTTAATCAATTTATCTTTGAAAACATCAAGAGCTGCTTTTGCTCGCTCTTCAGTCTGAGCTTCAATCAAAATCTTTTCGCCATCTTTTTCAATCTTTACGCCAGTATTTTTGAAATCAAATCTGGTGGTTAATTCACGATCGGCTTGATTCAAAGCATTATCAAGCTCCATGTAATCGACTTTAGAAACAATGTCAAAACTAAAATCTGCCATTTTTATTGTGCCTTTCAAATATTATTACGATTATATTACTCTGAAAATCAAACATTTCTGCCGGTGTCGGAAAGATTTAAGCATTAGTTTGCAAGTGGAAAATCTCTCGGACCTCTTTGGCATCAACTAATCCCTCTGAATTAAACTCCATATAAGGGTTCATGATCTCGCCCCATTTTTCATGAATCTCAGAACGCCATAATCGATTCCATGATTCCAGATCATTGATTTCTGAGTACATAAAAAGAACTGGATCATTTTCAAAAATAGTTATCTTTGCAATTCCTTGACGTTCAATTTCGGCAACTAATTCCGGCCAAACCTCATCATGATATTTTTTGTACATTGCAAGACCACCTGGTTGAAGTCGCATCATGAACGCTTTTCTAATCATCTCTATGCCCCCTAGTTATTTACTGGCAAACGATACGGCTGTGCCAGTAGCAGCGAACAGGGGGTTTTAGAGGGGGTTTTGAGCACTGGCAGCGGTGGTAATCTTGGCCCGCTCTCATCCCCTGGCGGGTTGCCCGAGCGGCCAATGGGAGGGGACTGTAAATCCCCCGGCTCTGCCTTCAAAGGTTCAAATCCTTTACCCGCCACCAGCACTTTTTTAATAGGTT
>JBILFD010000097.1:0-4315 GCA_044351765.1 Candidatus Nanopelagicaceae bacterium
GCCATAGTAACGATGCACAAAATTGCCACTACCGAACTACCAAGCCAATCAATTCTTTTCTTGCGGTAAAGCAAGAAACAAGTGAAAGAACAGGTTAGTAAACCTACGGCGGATAAAAACTTGACGTCATCCCACCAGTAACTCAAAAAGATAAAAAATGGAATTCCTACGCCAATCTGCCCCACCATCGTTATGGCATAAAAAAGACGAGTTTTTTCTACTGCGAGAGATTTTGGAGGTCTATCTAAAATGGCTTCAAAGTCATTAGTGGTAGAAGGAATTGAGAGTGAGATTACCTGTGATCCGAGATCGGATAGATCCATATTCACGGTGCCACCTATAGAAAGAATCTCTTTCTCAATAACTAAAGTGGTACCAAGCCCGGGCGCGGTTTTTATCTTGGGTATTTTGCCATCATGCATAATTCCAATTTTGATTACTGCATTTTCAATATCATTTTGAAAAATCAACTCTTGAGATTCTCGCTTAACGCTCCATGAAATTATTAAATTCTTTGCTCCTGCATGTTGTTGGGCGTTGGTAATTAGTTCTTCTAAAGCATTAGTAATGACCTCTGAAATTCTCCTACTAATCTTGATGTTTTCGCCCTCGGCCCGCACAGTTATATTTAGAGAGGATTTAGCTGATGAAATACCGGCCCTCACCGCGGCAATTACATTACCTTTCAAAAAATAGGTAACACGATCATCTTCTTCTTTTAGAAGAATTTGTTTAATTTCTGGTAATGAATTTCTTAACTCTTGATCGCTCAGCTTAAGGATTGATCTGATTGTATTAAGAGTTACTGCATGTATTTTAATTGAATTTTTCTGCCATAACTCACTTAAGCTCTTCCGACGTTCGCGCGCTATGAGATTCCCTAGGAAAACCACACGTTCCTTGTCTCGATCTTGCGCTGCAGAAAATTCTTTTCTCCAATTGAAACTTACGGCAAAAATAAAAATAGCCTGCTGGACCACCATAAGTAATCCTTCACCTAAAATGTTTCCAGTTTTTAAAACTGCTTCATCGACAATGAAATACGAGTAATAGTTAAATATCAAGACCGCAAATTGAATTGGGATAATAACCACAATTCTTTTTCTGTTTGCTAAAATACCAAGAGAAACCAATACTGTCGTCACAATAGAATTTAGCCAGATCCAACTAATGCTCTTCCCTGGATTAAAGACAATCAGCACAATCAAAAAGATAAGTGAAAATGGCATCAGCCAGCGACCATACTCATTTTTTGATTTCACAATTCCGAAAATATATAAAAGTAACAGCGGAAAGAATGCGAATTTAATTGGATTCGGAATGCCTTCGTTGAAATAGGTAAAGCCAATTATTAAAATAGCCCAGGAGTAGCCACAAAGAACTGAAATGAATGAACGACTAAGGTTTAAAAATGCGCTCTCTTCGCTCTGGTAAGCCTCCTGCATTCTCACCTCATGCATCTCTTTGGTAGTAGTGGATCTGTAATTTAACTATTTTACGAGCCTAATGCTTTGTTGCTTCGCTTTGAAGTAGAATCTCATTATGGCGAGCAGAAGAATTGCGATAATTGAAGATCATCCACTTATGTTGCGGGCGCTATCAAGCAACCTAGCCCTACATTTGCCGGACACGGAATTCATATATCAAGGGAAAAGCCTTTCAGATGCACTTTCAGCAATAACTGTCTCCGGCTGTGATTTGGTATTACTAGATCTTGATTTAGGTGATGGCATCCCACCAATCCAAAATTTGGAAAAGTTATTAGCAACAGGTACGCCGGTTTTAATTGTTAGTGCTTTGGCGGAACAGTTTTTAGTTCGTCAAGCGCTCACAAATGGAGCAAGTGGATTTATTAGCAAAAATGCTAATGAGGCAACATTGATTGATGCCGTGAAATCAATAATTTCTGGTGAGAATTACATGTCTGCAGATATCGCCACTATCTTATTGAGTGGCAAAACCGATCCCGGACTTTCAGCTCAAGAAAAGCAAGCTCTATCTTTGTACGCATCGGGTCTTAAATTAGATGCTGTCGCAAGATCGATGAATTTGTCTCGCAGTACCGCATCTGAGTACATTCAAAGAGCCAGGAAAAAGTACATAAAGGTTGGGGTAAACCTGCCTACAAAAACTGATCTTTATCGGCAAGCCCAGAAAGATGGCCTGCTCCCTAAATAGGCTAATCAGGCATGCCTCCTGCGCGCATCTCTCAGAGAACTGAGAGAATGGTGCCATGCCAATCAAGTACCAACTCAGAGAATCTAATGACTCTGATGGGCCAGTTTTTGTCTTAATCCATGGAATGGGATCGGCTTCCAATGCTTGGAAGCCGTTACTTCCCGAATTGGAAAATTACGGCTCAATTTTATTGCTTGATCTCCCAGGCCATGGTGGAAATCCACTAGATCCTGAGATCGCGATGGATCCAGCTTCAATGGCTAATTCAATTGCGGATTTAATCAATCAACTTGATTTACCTCCAGTGCACTTAATTGGAAATTCACTTGGCGGTTGGATCGCACTTGAATTAGCCGCTGCAAAACCAGATTTGATTGCATCGGTGACTGGATTGGCTCCCGCAGGACTTTGGTTGACACCGTTCTTGCATCGAATACCAGGAACTGACTTAAGTAAACGGATGGCAAAAGCTTCAAGTGGAATTGCGCCAACTGCGCTAAAAAGTTTGGCAGCTCGACGATTGGGATTTTCACGAATTTCACCACATTGGGAAGAAATGGATTATCAAACACTGCTAGATGCAGTAACAGCCATGTCTGGATCTGATGGTTACTACCCAGCCTGGGATGCAACGCTCAACCGAAGATTTGATTCAATTATTTCTGATCGCATTCCAACCACAATTGTTTTTGGCGACAGTGACTTTGTGCTTCCAGAGCGAACCTGTCAGGAACGTTCATTAGCCCCAGCGCATGCAAAATGGATTGTGCTTGAAAAGGTTGGACATGCTCCTATGTGGGATGAACCAAGCAAAGTTGTAAAGATAATTAATGAAACAGTTAGTTTAGTTAAATGACTCCAGTTTTATATATCTGGAAAACAACAAGCCGCTCCTTACCGTGGGTTTTTGTGCAAATGGCGATCAATCCATTTCAATTTAGAAGATTCCCGGGTGTGACTTTTGCAAAATCATTAGGAACTGGTCGAGGAGTAAGTTTTACGCCCTCCGATGCAGATCTAAATCAATGGGCTGCTTTGCTAGTTTTTTCAGATCAAGACTCTGCTAATAATTTTGATAAATCAAAATTAGTGAAAAAATGGAATCGGCGTTCCAGTGAGCAATTAAAGATAACTTTGGAACCGCTTTCATCTCATGGTCTGTGGGCGAAACGTAAGCCGTTTGGTGAACCAACTCCTGTTAAGTGGGAAGGGAAAGTTGCAGCCGTTACAAGAGCACGAATTAAATGGTGGATGAATCTAAAGTTTTGGCGTTCAGTTCCGCCGGTAACTCAAGATCTGCACAGTCAGTCAGGGTTGCTTGCAGCAATCGGAATTGGCGAAGCACCTATTGGCCTTCAAGGCACTTTTTCGATCTGGCAAGATGGCGCAGCATTACGCACCTTTGCTTACGAGGGCAGTGCCCATAAGAGCGCTATAGCCAAAACTGCCGAGCTGAATTGGTACTCCGAGGAACTTTTCGCACGTTTTGGAGTTCGCGAGATATCTGGCACCTTAAATGGGGTCGATTTCACTTAATAGAATCCGGCTCAATTAAGGCAGAATACGCACGTGGCCATTAGAAATTACATACAGCCTCCGCGCAGTAGAAGTGGGCCAAGTGCTTTCCAATCTGCAGTGGTTTGGTCGGCACTTGCCGTTGCAATAATGATTCAAATTTCATATCCACTGCTTGATGGAAATGCCCTCAGAGTAATAACTTTTGCCACGGTTCTCTCTTCAAGTTTGGCAATGGCACTCCATGCATTGCTAACTTTTGGAAGAAAATACGTCATAAATTATTTACTAATCACTTTAACTTTTGCATTTACTATTGAACAAATTGGACTTCATACAGGTTGGCCTTTTGGATATTACAAATATGATCCGTCACTTGGTTGGGCAATCGCCGGCGTTCCGCTAATAGTTCCATTTGCTTGGACGATGCTTGCTCACCCGATTTTAATCGCTGCTCGTCGAATCAATTCACGATGGAGCGCAATAATCGGTGGATTTGGTCTAATGGCTTGGGATTTGTTCTTAGATCCACAAATGGTTCGCGATGGCAGATGGAGTTGGGCAAACCCAGATCCATACATTCCTTTTATGCCGGAAATCCCAGCCTCTAATGCTCTGGGTT
>JBILFD010000098.1:0-4305 GCA_044351765.1 Candidatus Nanopelagicaceae bacterium
GAGAAAAAATGGAGCCAGTTAACGCTTTATACGGTGGTGCCGTTCATAGGCGCATTACGACTTTAGATATTACAAAATCAAAAGGTCAAGGCAAGTGGGCCATGCTCACCTCTTATGAACAACTGACCGCTGAAATATTTGAGCAAGCTGGAATTCCAGTTTTGCTTGTTGGTGATAGCGCCGGCAATAATTTTTTGGGTGCTGAAAATACAATTTCAGTAACTGTCGATGAAATGATTTCACTGTCGCGGGCTGTTGTAAGTGCAACAAAGCGAGCACTTGTCGTTGCTGATCTTCCATTTGGTTCATTTGAACAATCCCCTGAGCAAGCTTTGCAAACTTCCATTCGCTTTTTCAAAGAAGCTGGCGTGCAAGCCGTAAAAATTGAAGGTGGAGCAAAAGTTACTCCGCAAATAAAAGCATTGATTAAAGCTGGGATTCCAGTAATGGGACATCTTGGATTAACTCCGCAATCGGTTCACGCACTTGGTGGTTATCGAGTGCAGGGTCGTGGTGAAGATGGTGCCGCCATAATTGCAGATGCACTGGCATTGCAAGACGCTGGAGTTTTTTCACTAGTACTCGAATTGGTACCTGCAGAATTAGCCTCCGAAATTACGGCCGCTTTAGAAATTCCAACGATTGGTATTGGGGCTGGAAAAGATTGCGATGCCCAAGTCTTGGTTTGGAGTGATCTGATGGGCTTAACCGCAAAGCCACCAAAATTGGCAAAGGCTTATCGAAACTTACGCGAGGAAATGAGCAATGCAGTCAAAGAGTGGTCAGCAGATGTGGCAAGTGGGGCTTTCCCGGATGAGGGGCAAACTTTTCACTAAGTAGGTGGCTGTGAAGTTGTGAAGCCATGAATGCCATGAAGATAGAATCACCGGATGAGTAAAACTAAATCTCGGCTTCCTAAATTGCAGAGGATGCGAGGGATTGGTTTAGATCTCTCTTTACTCAGAAGGGTCCGCGACTTTCGCCTCTTGTTTTCATCTGGCCTAGTTTCCGGTCTTGGATCGATGATCACGTATGTCGCACTTCCATACCAAGTAAAAGAAATCACTGGTTCCTACGTCGCGGTTGGCTTGATGGGGGCGGCTGAATTAGTCCCGCTCATTGTCTTTGGTTTATATGGTGGAGTTTTGGCCGACTATGTTGATCGGCGAAAATTAATCTTGATTGGTGAATGTACTGCTCTAGGGCTATCAATAATATTGCTGATAAATTCACAATTAGATAACCCCCGCCTGTGGGTGCTTTACCTAGTTGGCGGTGCTTTTGCTGGGGTAAATGGATTACGTGGACCTAGCATGGCCGCGGTAATCCCACGGATTGTTTCGCACGAAGATCTTCCAGCAGCAAGTGCAATTATGGGATTGCGCTACCAAATTCCAGTAATTGCAGGACCCGCATTAGGTGGAATTATCATTTCAATCTGGGGTGTGACTCCCGCATATTTGATCGATGTTATTTCTTACGCACTCTCCTTGATACTTTTACTCCAAGTGTCCCGGATGCCACGTAGTGAAAAAGCTACCCCACCATCAATCGGAGCCCTTTTTGAGGGAGTTAAATATGCGAGTAGCCGCCAAGATTTGATGGGTACCTATCTGATCGACCTGGCTGCGATGTTTTTTGCAATGCCTACGGCCTTATTCCCATTTTGGGCTGATCAACTTAACTCTCCACAATCACTTGGATTCTTGTATTCGGCTGGAACCGTGGGCGCATTATTAATAACACTAACCAGTAAATGGACATTGAAAGTGCATCGACATGGCCGTGCAATTATTCTCGCAGCATTAATTTGGGGAATTTCAATCGCTATTTCTGCCATATTTGACAATGTTTATTGGGTTTTATTGTGTTTAGTCGCAGCAGGAGCAGCGGACCAAGTCAGCGTTATTTTCCGTGCGACTATTTGGAACCAAACAATTCCAGATGAGTTGCGTGGCCGACTTGCTGGGATTGAATTACTTTCTTACGCGGTTGGACCAATTGGTGGACAGATGCGCGCCGGTGGAATGGCTGCTGTCACCGGTTTACATGGGGCAGTAATTGGTGGTGGATTGTTATGCGTCGCATCGGTATCAGCATTAACTTCAGTTTTGCCGAAATTCCGAAAATATGATGCACGTACCGACCCACATGCGGTTTCTGAACGGGAAATCCGGGCTGCACGAGCATTATCTGAGTTGAAAACGGAAAAATCTCCTGATGAAAAGTAAGGAAAAGTAAGGAAAAGTAAATTTTCGTCCCAAAAAAGCAAAAAAAAGAAATTATTTGTAGGGCACAAAAATTCCAAAATATCGGTGTGCGACACGACACAAAATATTTTGCTCAAATGCTGGAACTTATTGCAAAAGAGTGGAACCCTTCTCTTAACAGGTTCGGTGACGGATCGAACCCAGCTGACAGGAGAAGTACGTGGCTGCAGCCAAGAAAACATCAAAGAAGCGCACGACCAAGAAAGCAGCTGCTAAGAAAGCAGCTCCAAAGCGTCGCAAGAAAGCCGCTGCTAAGAAAGCAGCTCCAAAGCGTCGTAAGAAAGCCGCTAAGAAAGCAGCTCCAAAGCGTCGTAAGAAAGCCGCTAAGAAAGCAGCTCCAAAGCGTCGTAAGAAAGCCGCTAAGAAAGCAGCTCCAAAGCGCAAAAAAGCCGCTAAGAAAGCTACTAAGAAGACCGCAGGTGCAGCAAAGCCTCGTCGTCGCCGTAAAAAAGCAGCGAAGGCAGCACCAGCAGCATAAGGATCTATTAAAAAAATCCCCATCGCTTCGGCGATGGGGATTTTTTTATTGCGCTAATTTATAAAGTACCGAAGTAGACTCACTGAAATGGCAGGCAAAGCAGAGGTTGGGATTAAGGCCGGAAAGATCTCACCGATGCGCCAGGTGCCGGCGCAAATTACTCGCCCTGAATATGTTGGTAAATCTGGTCCAAGTAAATTTGCCGGGTCAAATATTCCAAATGATGAAGTCATCGAAGTAATGCGGGCTGCCAGCAAGTTAGCGGCAAATGCATTAGTCACCGTGGGCCAGTCGATTCTTCCTGGAGTCAGTACAGATTTTCTCGACAAAATTGGCCACGAATATTTATGTGACCATGGCGCTTACCCCTCAACATTGGGCTATAGAGGTTTTCCAAAATCACTCTGCACATCAATTAATGAGGTTATCTGCCACGGAATCCCGGACTCTCGTGAAATCTTGCCGACAGATATCGTAAATATAGATATCACTGCCTATCTCACTATTGATGGTGTTGGAGCGCATGGAGATACAAACGCCACCTTCTTAGCAAGTAACGAGGTTGATGATGCCTCATACCTGCTTGTAGAGCGCACAGAAGCCGCTCTAGCGCGCGCAATTGCCGCAGTAGTCCCAGGAAGAGAAAGTTCGGTGATTGGGCGGGTGATTGAGTCATATGCCAAGCGATTTAATTATGGCGTTGTCCACGATTTCACCGGTCATGGAATCAATACTGCTTTCCATACAGATTTGATCATTCCGCATTACGACACCCCACATCACGCATTTCAAATTGAAGAGGGAATGACTTTTACGATTGAGCCGATGCTGACTCTTGGAACTTACCAACATCAAATGTGGGAGGACGGCTGGACGGTTCTAACTGCCGATGGATCACGAAGTGCGCAATTTGAACACACGCTTTTAGTGACTGCTACCGGGACTGAAATCCTTACTCTGCCAACGATTTAGTTACTCGGGAAAGTGGCAAGCCACTTGCGATGAACCCACGGTAAGAAGTGTTGGTTCCTCAGTGCGACAGCGATCCTGCACTTTCCAACATCTGGTGTTAAAGACACAGCCCGATGGTGGATTTGAAGGTGAAGGTAGATCTCCACTCAAAACAATCTGCTCTCGGCCGCGCTCTAACACCGGATCAGGAATTGGCACTGCTGACAGCAAGGCTTTTGTATATGGATGGTGCGGCTCAATGTATAAAGAAGAAGTTGGGGCAAGCTCCATAATCTTTCCCAAATACATAACGGCTACGCGATCAGATATGTGTTGCACCACCGAAAGATCGTGAGCAATAAAAAGGTAGGAAAGTCCAAAATCATCCCGTAAATCTTCCAGTAAATTTATTACCTGGGCCTGAATCGAAACATCAAGAGCTGAGACCGGCTCATCAGCGACAATAAATTTAGGTTTTAGTGCAAGTGCTCGGGCAATTCCAATTCGCTGACGCTGCCCGCCTGAAAATTCATGTGGGTAGCGGTTGTAATGCTCTGGATTTAAACCAACTCGCTCCATCAAATCTTGAACCGAAGTTTTTATTGA
>JBILFD010000099.1:0-4304 GCA_044351765.1 Candidatus Nanopelagicaceae bacterium
GCGGTCATCGCCATAACATTTTCACGCATCGATCCGTAGCGAACAGTTGTTGTTCCTGCTGCTCCAGTTGCGGCCATTCCACCAAGAGTTGCATCTGCCCCCGGATCTACTGAAAAGAAAAGTCCGTGAACTGCCAATTTTTCATTTAGTGCAACGCGATGCACGCCAGCTTCAACTCGTACTAATAAATCATCAGGGCGAATTTCAATAATTTTATTCATCAGAGTTAAATCAAGACTGACACCACCATGGAGTGGAAGCACATGCCCTTCAAGTGATGAACCAGCCCCAAATGCAACAACTGGGATTCGTTGTTCGTTGCAGTACTTCAAAACTCTAGAAACTTCCTCAGTCGTGCTTGCCATAACCACAGCAGAAGGACGTACGGGAGGGAAAGCGGATTCGTCGCGACCATGTTGATCTAGTACAGATTCATTAGTGCTGACTTGACCAGCCACAAGAGTTTGTAAATCCGCGATTTGAGAGGGGGTCAGATCAACTCGGTACTCTTCCATGAGGTAAGCCTATGGGTTAAATTATCTGGGTACTTAATATTTAGGGGAGCAGGTCAAAAATGCCATTAGATCCTCAGGCGGCCGCGTTCTTGGCAGCAGCCAATAACGGAAATCCACCAGACATCTCTGAGGTTCCAATATCGGAAACTAGAGCTGGCTTGCAGGCCGCAAAGTTTATGAGCGGAACACGTGAAGATGTTGGACAAGTTACATACACATTCATTCCGGGACCAACCGCGGATTTACCAATTCGGATATTTACTCCAAAAGGTTCAGGGCCATTTAACGGGCTAGTTTATTTCCACGGGGGCGGATGGTGTGTCTTTTTTGACGAACTCTATGAGCCACAATTGCGATCATTAGCAAACTCTACAAATTCAGTTGTAATTTCGGTTAATTATCAGAAAGCACCAGAACACAAATTCCCAATTCCTTTTGATGATTGTTATGCAACTCTTGAGTGGGTTTTTCAAAATAGTGAATCTCTAAGTATTCATCAAAACAAAATTGGAATCGCTGGTGATAGTGCTGGTGGAAATTTGGCATCCGCAGTTGCACTCAAGGTTGGAGATCAGGGATTACGAAAACTTGCTTACCAACTTTTGATTTATCCGTGTAATGATCGCAAGTTTGATTACCCTTCGATGCTTTCAAATGCAGTGGGATACGGATTAACAAGTAAAGGAATGGAATGGCTTTGGGAGCAGTACCTAAATGGTGACAAAGATGATCAAAATCCATATGCAATCCCACACAAAGCCAAAAGTTTTAAGAATTTACCACCGACAATAATTATCACTGCAGAATATGATGTACTGCATGATGATGGCGCTGCTTACGCGCAAAAACTAATTGCGGACAACGTCCCCACGATCTATAGAGACTACCCAGGTCAAATCCATGGATTCTTTAGCTACTCTGAAGAAATCGATGCGGGAAAAAACCTTCGACAAGAGTTTGCCAGAGATATAAATGGCATACTTGGTGCTGGTTAGTTCTAACTTTATTAATTTAGGGAGTTCAGATGTCTGAGGATTTATACATAGCCGGAAGTTGCAATATCGGCACGCGGGAAATCATGCGCCGGCGAATAGTTGCATTGTCCGGTCTGTTGTTTGCGGTAATTACCGCCTCAATCGTTCTGGCACAGGATTCAACTAAATCAACTCGATGGGCAGTTTTCCTTCCACTTCTAGTAGCTTCAATCGGCTGGATTCAATCACGACGTAAATTTTGTTTGGCTTATGGATTAGCAGGGACCTTCAACTTTGGGCGAATGGGTGACATCAAGCGAGTAAATGATCCGATTTCACGAAATGCTGACCGCAAGACTGCGCTAACCATCTTGCTTCAATCCATAGCCCTTGCCTTTGTCGTCACGCTGGTTTTTTACTTTTTGCCTATTTAGCCAAAATAACAGGAAAAACTGTTGACATATTTAATAGGTATCGGCACGGTATGCATATGAATGGTCAGACCAGTCCTCTAAAAGTACGCGATCACGCCCTGACTCCACCAAGTGGAAATGATTTAGAGATCGAACTTGAAGAGTTGATTTTTTCAGAGTGGGCAAACCCTGGAGATCGCCTTCCTTCTGAACGAGCGCTCGCCGATCATTTTCGAGTCAGTCGACCACTGTTGCGTGAAACGTTGCGAGCACTTGAAGGCCGTGGATTAATTCGGATTGAAGCTGGACGTGGAGCATTTATTGAGGACTTAACTCAAGCTGATCCCACCAGAATTTTGTCTGCTGCACGTCAAGGTTCGATCACTCCAGCACATTTAATTCAAGCACGTTTAATGATTGAATGTTCGGCAGCAGCGCAAGCCGCACAATTTCGTTCTATTGCAGATTTAGATGCATTAAAACTTTCGTTGTATGAAATGCATAACAGTAAAGATGCTCAAATTCATGCCAATGCAGATATGGATTTTCACCTTCGTATAGTTACAGCTTCGCAGAATCCAGTTACTCAATTGGTGTATGGATCAATTAAGAATTTAGTATTTGGATCTATTACGCGAAGTGCAACAGACAACACAGTAACCAAGCATGGTCTTCCGCTTCATGATGATGTTTATCAAGCTATTGCTGATAAAGACGCGCTTGCTGCAGAGCAAGTAATGCGTAAAATAATTTTAGTTTGCCAGGAACATTATGGTGATGATTTAAATTTGCCACTTTCAACTGTTTTAAATCGCAGAGCGAAGAGCAATCCTGAACACAAAGAATTACTAACTGCTGCAAGTAAAGTGGTTCGGCAACCCTTGCAAAATTCATCAAGTAAAAATGGCGGGATTACTAGATCTGGCGGCGTAAGGCACAAATAGGACGCTTTTTATTGATCCTATAGGAAAAGCCGCTCCGTAGATCTCAATTCTGTAACGATTGTCGAATATAGGATCTTTTTTAGCTAATAGTCCGCTCCCACGTTGCAACCCTGTTGCATTTACCAAGATAATTCACCAAACCGAGGTGAAGCATTTCATCTCAGATGGACTCTAAAGGGGGCCCGTAGTGTCAAAGCTTATTTCGACTCGCAAGGCTGCTGCAGTAGTTGCATCATTAGCACTCGCTTTTGGTGGAATTTCTGTTGCTACCAGCTCTGCAGCAACTGTTGCCAAGGATTGGTCATGTAAGCCAACCAAGGCAAAGCCAGTAACAGTACGTATGATCGAGTACTTTGCAGGACCTGCACGTACTCCACTACTAAATGCTTTCGCTCGTCAGTACGAGCAGAAGAACCCAGGAGTGAAGATTGACCTTATCTCTCCTTCACAAGCTGATTCACCTGCAAAGATCACTCAGCTTATTCAAGCAAAGAACGTAGATATCGTTGAGCCAGCCGGTGCTATTTACAGCCAGGCAGTAGTTGCAGGACAGCTTGCAGATATTGCTAAGCAGTTCAAGGCAACCAAGGCTTGGAAATATCTGACTCCTTACACCAAGCAAATGGCAGAACAGACAGCTAAGGGCAAGATTTACGGAATCGGCAATGGTTATTACACCAAGGCTTCATTCGTACGTGCCGATCGCTTCAAAGCAGCCGGTGTAGCAATTCCAAAGACTTGGAATGATATTTACAATGCCAAGTCAATGCAAAAAGATAATCAATATGTTTACGCGATGCGCGGTGCAGCAGCAGCTCACTCACAAGCGTTCTTTGTTATCCACGCTCACTTGGCTCCAAACCTAAATGAAACTGGTTTGCAGACCAAAGATGGTAAGTCAATCTTCTCAACACCAGAAGCTCAGACTGCTATGGATCTATTGCTAAAAATCTGGAAAGAAGCAGCACCTGCAGCATCTGTTGCATGGGGTTACCCAGAAATGGTTAAAGGCTTCCACACCGGAGTTGCAAACTACCTAATCCAGGACAACGAAGTTATTCAGATTGTTGAAGAAAACTTCGAGCCATACGAAAAAGGCAACTGGACCATGGCACAGATTCCTAAAGGCCCAACCGGTTACTCAGCACAGTTCATAGGTGCTGGCGGACTTTGGTCAATCACCAAATCAGCAAAGTGCAAGAACGTTGCACTTGGTTTCCTTGATTACATCACCCAAGATCCACAGCACTCAGCATTTGCTCGTGCATATGGCGTTGGACCTGTAACCACAACTGCTTCAAATGATCCATTCTTTAAGACTGGCGCTTGGTCAATCTATGCAAAGATCAACGCTGACAAGAAGGAACTTAAGTACAGTGGTGTTCGTGGTCCTAAGTTGACCGCTTGCTACGGAGCGATTTACGCCAACCTAGATAAAGATATGGCCAAGCTTTACAC
>JBILFD010000100.1:0-4268 GCA_044351765.1 Candidatus Nanopelagicaceae bacterium
CATTTATGGCCGGAGATGCACTGGCTCTGCCATTTAGCGATAACTCCTTTGATCTGACCACGATCTCCTTCGGTTTACGGAATGTGGCCGATCCCAAAGCCGCCCTAGTTGAGGCGCTTCGAGTCACTGCTCCAGGCGGATCTCTAGTGGTTTGCGAGTTCTCACATCCGACATTTGCCCCATTTCGGGCGCTCTACCTTAAGTACCTAATGCGAGCCTTGCCGGCAATTGCCAAACGCACCTCCTCCAACCCAGAGGCATATATATATCTGGCCGAATCGATCCAGGCTTGGCCCGATCAGGCTGCGCTCGCCGCTCAAATTAGTGAAGCCGGTTGGGGTCAGGCTTCCTGGCAAAACCTCACTCTTGGAATTGTGGCGATCCATCGGGCCATCAAGCCAAAATAACTGCCTAAACCCGCAGTTAGGTAATCCAGGTAACACTTGCTGTGGGAAAAATTGAGGCGCTTGCCCCTCTAGAATTAAGAAAGAGCATTAGATCAGTTGATATTTCCGGCCATTTTTTTGTTTAGCAGAAGGGCGTGTGCATGAATCCCTACCTGCCGATTATTGCAATTGGTGCAGTGGGATTTGGGTTTGCCGCTTTCTCTGTAGTCGCCGCAGCTATTTCAGGTCCGCGACGCTACAACCGATCAAAAGTTGATGCTTACGAGTGTGGCATTGAGCCAACACCACACGCACCTGGTGGCGGAAGATTTCCAGTTAAATACTTTTTAACTGCAATGTTATTTATTATTTTTGACATTGAAATTGTTTTTCTTTATCCATGGGCTGTTGCATTTGATCAACTTGGTTTATTCGCAATTGTTGAAATGTTTATTTTTATCGCCACAGTATTTATTGCCTACGGTTATGTTTGGCGCCGTGGCGGGTTGGAGTGGGACTAAATGGGTATTGAAGAGAAATTACCAAGTGGTTTTCTTTTAACTTCAGTTGAAAAACTTGCAGGTTACATGCGAAAAAATTCGCTATGGCCAGCAACATTTGGTTTAGCATGTTGTGCAATTGAAATGATGGCAGCAGGTGCAGGCCGTTACGATTTAGCAAGATTTGGAATGGAAGTTTTTCGTGCTTCCCCACGTCAAGCAGATTTAATGATCGTTGCTGGGCGCGTTAGCAACAAAATGGCACCAGTACTTCGTCAGATTTATGATCAAATGGCAGAACCTAAATGGGTTATTGCAATGGGCGCTTGCGCTTCTTCTGGTGGAATGTTTAACAATTACGCAATTGTGCAAGGCGTAGATCACGTTGTACCTGTAGATATTTACTTGCCTGGCTGTCCACCACGTCCTGAGATGTTGATGGATGCAATTTTGAAGTTACATGAGCAAATTGGTAATGAAAAACTTGGAATTAATCGCGAAATGATCGTTCGCGAAGTTGAAGCAGCAGCACTTGCAGCACTCCCAACCCATCAGATGAAGGGATTGTTGGCGTGAGCGATATTGTAAAAAGTACGCCTAAAGTTGCCGACCACGGTTCTTTCGGAGTTAGCGGAACTGGAGATACATCTGGTTATGGCGGCTTAGTACGCAAAAGTTCTCAGATTGGATCAAGTGAACGACCATTTGGAAGTTACTTTGATGAAGTTGTAGATGATTTAGAACGTGCATATCCAAGTTTTAGTGATGCAATTGAGAAAGTCATAGTTGACCGCGGAGAATTGACTTTGCATGTCAAAAGCTCACGCTTGTCAGAAGTTGCGCTTATTTTGCGCGATGAATTGAAATTTGAAATGTGCATGGGTGTAAGTGGCGCACATTACCCAGCTGAAACTGGTCGAGAACTACATGCTTTATATCCATTGCTTTCATTAACGCGTAACCAAAGAATTCGTTTAGAAGTTTCTGTTCCTGATAGCAATCCGCACATCCCATCTCTTGTTGAAATCTGGGCTTCAAACAACTGGCAAGAGCGCGAAACTTTTGACATGTTTGGAATTATTTTTGATGGCCATCCAGCATTAACAAGAATCATGATGCCGGATGACTGGCCAGGACATCCTCAGCGCAAAGATTATCCACTTGGTGGAATTCCAGTTGAGTACAAAGGTGCAACTGTTCCACCTCCAAATGAGCGTAGGTCTTACCGATGACTACTTTTAATACTTCAAATCAAAATACAGATCCATACGCATCGGTTCGGGAAACGACCGAGGGTCGGGTTTACTCAGTAACAGGCGGAGATTGGGATGATCTCGTAACAGAGATCGGAGCAACACAAGAAGAACGTGTAGTTGTAAACATGGGACCACAACACCCTTCAACACACGGTGTACTTCGTTTGATTTTAGAACTTGAAGGCGAGACTGTCACTGAAGTTCGCTGTGGAATTGGATATCTGCACACCGGAATTGAAAAAAATATTGAGTATCGCTCTTGGACCCAGGGAGTAACTTTTGTCACTCGCATGGATTACCTTGCGCCTTTCTTCAACGAAGCTGCTTACTGTCTGGCTGTAGAAAAATTATTAGGAATTACAGATCAAATTCCTGAGCGCGCATCAATTATTCGAGTAATGCTCATGGAATTTAACCGAATCTCTTCTCATCTTGTCGCACTAGGTACGGGTGCACTTGAACTTGGTGCACTCTCACCAATGATCTTTGCATTCCGCGAACGTGAATTGATTTTAAATGTTTACGAAATGATTACCGGCCTCCGAATGAACAGCGCATATATTCGTCCGGGCGGCGTAGCGATGGATCTTCCTGAAGATGCAATACCTAAATTGCGTGAAATTGTTAAAGAGCTTCGCACCAATTTGAAAGATACCGAGAAACTTCTAGTTGGTAACACAATTTGGATGAAGCGAACTGTTGGAGTTGCTTACTTAGATTTGCCTGGTTGTATTTCACTTGGAGTAACAGGCCCTGTATTGCGCTCAACAGGATTGCCGTGGGATTTACGGAAAACACAACCGTATTGTGGTTATGAGAATTACGATTTTGATGTAGTTACTGCTGATAGTTGCGACGTATACGGACGCTTTCTAATCCGTATCTACGAGATGGAACAATCATTACGAATCATTGAGCAAGCTCTTGATAAATTGAAACCAGGACCAGTCATGGTCGCTGACAAAAAAATTGCATGGCCAGCACAATTAGCATTAAGCGGAGATGGACTTGGAAACTCACTTGATCATATTCGCGAGATTATGGGAAGTTCGATGGAATCATTGATTCATCACTTCAAATTAGTTACTGAAGGTTTCAGAGTTCCAGCCGGACAAGCTTATGCAACGGTTGAATCACCTCGTGGCGAATTAGGCGCACATGTAATTTCTGATGGTGGAACAAAGCCATATCGCGTGCACTTCCGTGACCCATCTTTCAACAATCTTCAATCAACATCAGCAATGTGTGAGGGAAGTTTGATCGCAGATGTAGTTGCTGCGGTTGCTTCAATTGATCCAGTTATGGGCGGAGTTGATCGCTAATGACTTACGACGAAAAAACTAACGCACAGATGGATACCATCATTGCTAGATACCCAAGATCACGTTCAGCAATTATGCCGATGTTGCATTTAATCCAATCCCGCGATGGTTTTGTTACTCCAACCGGAATTGAATTTGTGGCTGAAAAACTTGGTTTAACGACTGCTGAGGTTTCTGCAGTAGCTACTTTCTATTCACAATATAAGCGCAAACCGGTTGGCGAATACCATGTCGGAGTTTGTACAAATACTTTGTGCGCAGTCATGGGTGGAGACGCAATCTTTGCCGGACTTAAAGATCACTTAGGTGTGGCAAATGATGAAGTTACAAGTGATGGAAAAATCTCAGTAGAACATATTGAATGCAATGCTGCATGTGATTATGCCCCAGTAGTTATGGTGAACTGGGAATTTTTTGATAATCAAACAGTCGAGAGTGCAAAAACTTTGGTTGATGATTTACGGAGTGGAAAAAATCCAGCTCCAACTCGCGGACCTAATAAAGTTTCGACATTTAAAGAAACTTCTGAATTGTTAGCTGGATTTAATGATGGCCACGCAGAAGAAGGCGTTCAAGCTGGTCCTGCCACGCTTTTAGGTTTGAATAAAGCGAAAGAAATGGGTGCTTAATCATGAGTAAGTTAACGCCAGTTCTTTCTGCACATTGGGATGATAAAGATTCATTCACTATCGCCGGATATTCACGTCATGGTGGATATTCATCACTTAAAAAAGCTTTGGCCATGGAGCCAGATGCAGTTATTCAAATTGTAAAAGATTCTGGTTTACGAGGACGTGGTGGTGC
>JBILFD010000101.1:0-4260 GCA_044351765.1 Candidatus Nanopelagicaceae bacterium
CACGTGCAGGCCATGGGGTCACCACCGCTATATGCGAAGACCTTAGCTTTAGGGCAAAACTGGATAGGAGGGCAGGTTATCGCCCAAAAGGTGGAGATGTCCAACTCGCGCCGGACAGCTCCACCCGACTCCCCCAAAGGAGGAGTTTTTAATACTTACTTAACTGAGACGGTAGCGCCGGCAGCTTCGAAGGCAGCCTTTGCCTTGTCAACGGTCTCTTTGTTTGCCTTCTCAAGAATGTTAGATGGAGCACCATCTACTAGATCCTTGGCTTCCTTCAGTCCGAGACCGGTGAAGGTACGGACCTCTTTGATGACGGCAATCTTTTGAGCGCCAGCGTTTTCAAGAACAAGGGTGAAATCATCTTGTGCTTCAGCTGCTGCTGGAGCTGCTCCGCCTGCTGCCGCTGCGGCAACTGGTGCTGCTGCGGTTACATCAAATTCAGTCTCGAAAGACTTAACGAACTCGGAGAGCTCAACCAGGCTCATCTCTTTGAATTGATTTAATAGATCTTCAGTGCTGAGTTTTGCCATGATTTATGCCTCTTCCTTATTGTTTTCGATAACTGGTTCTGGGGATGCTGCTTCTTCGATAACTGGTTCTGGGGATGATGCTTCTTCAACTGGTGATGCTTCTTCAACAACTGCTACTGCTTCAGCAACTGGTGCGGCTGGAGCGCTAGGAGTACTAGGTGATCCGGCTTCCAACTTGATTCGCAACGCATCAAATACGCGAGCAGCTTTTGCGATGGAGCCCTTCATTGCGCCAGCAAGCTTGGCAAGAAGAACCTCACGAGATTCGAGGTTCGCTAATTGCATAACCTCTTCGCTAGTAACGGCTTTGCCTTCGTAAATTCCACCTTTGATAACCAAAAATGGATTTTCGCGGCTGAAGTCGCGCAACATGCGTGCGGCATCAATTGGATCGCCTTTAACAAATGCCAATGCTGAAGGACCTTTGAGCATCTCATCAGGAATTGGAACACCTGCTTCGCGAGCAGCAATTTTAGTAAGAGTATTTTTTACAACGGAATATTTGGTGGTACTTCCAAGTGTGCGACGAAGCGCTTTCATAGAAGTCACCGACAATCCGCGGTATTCAGTGACAAGAGTTGCTTGTGATGTGCGGAAATCTTCCGCCAATTCACTTACAGCTGATGCCTTCTCAGGTTTTGCCATTTACTACTCCTCTAACTCTTCAACGTTCACTTAGATTCACTTAGTTCTTGAAAAGCAAAAACCCTCGTACGCATCGAATAAACGAGGCATCGAGGGACTCGTGTACTCCTGCGTGGGTCTCGCTTTCGCGAACTTCGATCCCTTGCGGGATGGCCTACGGTCTTCGGGTACTACTTACTTCCTATGACGCTAAGAGTAGGCGCCGAAGCGCCTACCCGTCAAAACGCGCTATTAGATCTACTTATCAAAAGGTTAGGGGAACGGTAAAGGCAGGTTCTCTACATAAACGATTTCTTTGCCATTTTTGCCTGAATGCTATAAATCGTATCTCCATCTTTTTGCGTTGTAGGCAGCGGCATCAGTACTGGCACATCGGTCATGCGGGGACGGTTTGTGGGTTCGCCGCGCAGGATGCTGTCGTTAAATTTGTCCCAATCCCCTGCGCCGCCGATGGGCCAGGCATCCACTGCACAATATTGGTTGAGCAAAAGACGCCGAGGATGGGTCGATTTATTGATGGCGGAGGCGTGCAAGGCGCGAACGTGATGGATGGTAATGCCACCCGCTTTGACTTCCAGTGGCACTGCTTTGTCGAGGTTTGGGATATTACCTGCTGATATTGCGCCAACAAAACTACCGTCGTCGTGATGGGAGAGGATTGGCCCCTTATGGCTTCCCGGGATAACCATCAGACAACCGTTGACCAGCATCATGTCATCCATGCAGACGCCCACGGCCAGCAGGTCGTCGTTGGTCTGTGGATAGAAGGCCCAATCTTGGTGCCATTCCACCGCGCTTCCGCCCTGTGGCGATTTCATGTTCAGCTTGCTGCCGTTGGTGCGAATGCCCGGTCCGATCAGCTCTGCCACGATATCCAAAATTTTGGGGTGGCGCAGAATATAGTCATAGAACGGATGTTGCTTTGGGGGATCTTTCAGACGGCGCACGCGGGGCGCTTCCGCTGTATGACCTGGCTCCAGATCAAAGATATCTGTGTTCTCAGTGAAGGCTGCACTTTGGGCCACAAATTCATCGGTGACGCGGCGAAGGTCGGCCACTTCTTGCTCAGAGAGAACATTTTCCACCGCCAGAAAGCCATTTTTGGAGTATGAAGCGATTTGCTCTTGAGTTAACATGAAGGCCCTTCCTATTAATGACAGGTCGAATAATCCTCATTTCACTTTAGACCTGAAACTTCAAAAAAACAATGCAATTAAATATTTTTTTTAAGTAATAATCATCTTTATCAGGAGGCTACCTATTAATTAGCTGATCCCTCACGCACGATATTTGGATCTACCTGAATTCCAGGTCCCATCGTGGTTGAGATGGTGGCTTTCTTTACATAACGGCCTTTTGATGAAGATGGTTTTGCACGCATAACCTCTTCCATCGCTGCAACATAATTCTCAAGAAGTGCTTCTTGTGAGAATGATGCTTTGCCAATTATGAAGTGAAGATTTGAATTCTTGTCGACGCGGAATTCGATCTTTCCACCTTTGATGTCATTGATCGCTTTTGTAACATCGGTGGTAACTGTTCCGGTCTTTGGGTTTGGCATTAAGCCACGTGGTCCAAGAACTTTTCCAAGACGGCCAACTTTACCCATTAGATCTGGAGTCGAAACGACTGCATCAAAATCTAAACGGCCTTTGGCAACTTCATCAATTAATTCATCTGATCCGACGATGTCTGCACCAGCTGCACGTGCTTCTTCAGCGCGCTCGCCGCCAGCAAAGACCAGCACGCGTGCTGTCTTTCCGGTTCCATGTGGCAAATTCACAACACCACGGATTGCTTGATCAGCTTTACGAGGATCAACACCAAGTGAAAGTGAAACTTCCACAGTTGAGTCGTACTTTGTAATTGAGGTTTCGCGAGCTAAACCGACTGCTTGGCTAGGTGTATATAAGTTGTCGCCATCAATCTTTTCGGCTGCTGCTAAGTATTTCTTACCGCGCTTCATTTCTGCTCCATTCTAGTTAAATGAAATTTTCATTTAACTGTTGGGTTGTGGTTAACGAGCAAGCAAGCTCTCCCACACTTTCTGATTTATTTATTAACCGTTGACAGTAATGCCCATTGAACGAGCAGTACCGGCAATGATCAAACTTGCTGCATCAAGATCGTTGGCATTTAGATCTGCCATCTTGAGGGATGCAATGTCACGAGCTTGTGCCATCGTGATGTTGCCAACTTTTACTTTGTGCGGAATTGCAGAACCTTTTTCAAGGTTTGCTGCTTTCAAGATCAGACGTGATGCTGGTGGAGTCTTGGTTACGAAAGTAAATGAGCGATCTTCGTAAACACTGATCTCAACCGGAATGATCTGACCTTTCTGGTTTTCAGTCGCGGCGTTGTAAGCCTTAACGAAATCCATAATGTTTACGCCATGCTGACCAAGAGCAGGACCAACTGGAGGTGCAGGTGTTGCTGCGCCAGCTTGGATCTGCAACTTAATCATTGCGGTGATCTTTTTCTTAGGTGCCATGTTTATTCCGCCTATATCTTCTGTACTTGACTGAAGGAAAGTTCAACTGGGGTCTCGCGTCCAAAGATAGATACAAGGACTTTGAGTTTCGCCTGCTCAGGCATGATCTCGCTAATTGATGCAGGCAAAGTTGCGAATGGGCCATCCATAACAGTTACGGATTCACCAATTTCGAAATCAACCACCTTGATTTGTGGTCGTTCAGATTTCTTAAGTGGACGTGGAGCAAGAATTGCTTCTACTTCTGAGAATGTCAGTGGGTTTGGATTGTGGCCATGACCAACGAATCCGGTTACACCTGGAGTATTGCGAACAACAGTCCAAGATTCATCTGTTAAATCCATGCGCACAAGAACATAACCAGGGAAAATATTCCGAGTAACTTGCTTGCGTTGACCGTTTTTAATTTCAGTGATTTCTTCTTTAGGAACTTCAATCTGATAAATGAAATCTTCCATGTTCAAAGATTGAATTCGGTTTTCTAGGTTTCCTTTTACGCGATTTTCATATCCAGCGTAAGAGTGAATTACAAACCAATCACCAGGTGCGTTGTGAAGAGCTCTGCGGAACTCAGCTAGCGGATCGTCAAGT
>JBILFD010000179.1:0-4235 GCA_044351765.1 Candidatus Nanopelagicaceae bacterium
AGCACCGACCGCAGTAAGTGCTACTGCAACGGGAACTACAACAGCATCGGTAACTTTCACGCCACCAGCAAACAATGGCGGATCAGCAATAACTACCTACACAGTTACTTCTTCACCTGGAGGAGTTAGCGCATCAGGAGCTGCTTCCCCAATAACGATTTCAGGATTGAGTGCGTCTACTGAATACACATTTACAGTCACAGCGACAAATAATTTAACAAATTCTGTCAATTCGTTAGCAAGTACAGCGGTTACCACGGCCGCAGCACCTCCTCCGCCTGCAGGACCAACAGCGGCTGAAATTGCACAGGCACAAAATGAGGTAATCAATCGCGCAGCAGCAGCCCGCGCAATTGCTGAAAAGATTATTGCTGATAAAGCTGCCGCCGATGCTGTGGTGAAAGCGGCAGAAGAAAAAGCCGCCGCAGACCGCGCAATAGCGGAAAAGTTAATTGCCGATAAAGCCGCCGCTGACAAAGCAGCTGCTGATGCAGTTGCGCGTGCTGTCGCAGATAGAGCCGCTGCTGATGCTGCGATGAAAGCAGTTTTTGATCGATTGAATGCCGCACAAAATGCCCAAATTGCTGCAAATCAAGCTGCTGCAGCTGCTGCATCCAGAATTGCTGCAGCGAATTCAGCAAAAGCAGCAGCACAAGCGGCAGAAATAAGAGCTGAAGCTCTTGCTAAAGCACCAACCGTGACTCCTGAGGCTAAGAAAAATGCCGCAGATGCTGCAGCGGCAGCGCAAGCTAAAGCAACAGAGGCAGTAAACAAAGCAGCTATCGCCGCCGCCACACAAGTTGCGACAAAAAGTGTTGCAGTGGCGGCATCCAAAGAAGTGACAATTTCAATTGGCTCATTAAATTCAATTCAAAGTACCGCTCGTTCATCGAGCATGGCTAGCGCTACAGCGAGAGCCGCACAAAATGCGGCAAGTTCAGCCGCAAAATCTGCAGTGAATCAAGCAAACTCAGCCAAAAACGCTGCTGACAATGCAACCAAAGCCGCAGCTGATGCGGCTACAAGAGCTGAATTGCAACAGAAAATCGCAGATGAAGCCTTGGCGACTGCTAAGGAACAACAGAAAGCTTTGGCAAAAGCCGCCGCTGAAAAAGCCGCCGCTGAAAAAGCCGCCCAAGTCGCAGCAGAAACTCTCTCTAAAGTTTTGGAAGAGCAGGCAGCAGCTTCAGAAAGATTGGCAAAAGCAAAAACTGCAGCTGAAATTCAATTAATTGATCAGTTAATAACTGAAGTTGATAAAAAAGTTGAAAATGCGAAAGAAGTTCTAGTTTCGGCAAATGAAGTTGTGGATGACTCTGAAGAAACAGCTACCGCACTAGAGGAAACTCTAAATCAAAGCACCGTCATCTTAGAGAAACAAGTAAAAGCAGCCGCGACTGCAGCGAAATTAGTAGAGAGTAAAAAATCAGCAGCAGAGATAGCAACACAGACGTCCATTGTTGCAAGGAGTGCCGCTGTAGCAGCTAGAAAAGCTGCAAAGGTACTGCCCAAGAGTTTAGTAAAAAATGTGAAACCCCCTGTGGTATCGGGCAGGTCTGATGCAGTAATTAACATCGGCGGTCTAAAGGCTGGTCAAAAAATTAGAGTATCGGTACAGGTAAATATCAAATGAAAAAAATATTTTTACTAACAATATTCTTTTTAAATATCAGTATTTTTCCGGCTCTGGCAGCGGGCGAAGTAATTATCGACAGATTAACCACAGAACAAGCTGAAGACTTAAATATCGTGATTCCTTACAAGACTCCACCAGGCTTTCACTCAATAACTATTGAAGTTTACGACGATAATGGGACTGTAAATGAAAAAGAAATTCCATTTTGTAAGAATTTAGTCGGCGAGATTAATTGGAATAATGAGTGCCCAGATTTAGTAGATCTAATGAATTTTGAAACATTAAAAAAGATTCGCGATCGAGATAAATTGCCTACATATTCTCCTGCGCAAGAACCTGAGAAGAGTAATGATTTACAAATTGCTGCATTTGCTGCTTTAGCATTGCTGGCAGCTGGAACTAAAAAGAATTCCGAAAATGATGGCGAAGGTTTAGAGGGCGAGACAGAAGGTGGCAGTGAAGAGCAGGATGAATTAACCGGTGTTGAAGCGGGTGCTTTAAAACTGGTTGAACGGGATCCAGGCTGGGGAGATCGTTCAAAAACTTGGCAAAACAAATTAACTCCTAGCACTGATCTTTTAAGTAAAATCTTCACACTCTGGATCAGCAAATACTCACCACTTATTGCGCGTACAAGTACCGATGCATCTTACTTACGAGCAATATTTGGCTCATTATCATTTATCACTTTGCCGCTTGCTGTATTTTTAGGAATAAAAGCGCTGGTAGATACCAGTGCGCAAGCAATGGCTCCAGCGCTAGTCACCGTGCTATTAATTGTTTCAATTGGAATACTCGATGCTTTTGCTGGGCTTATCGCGGCATCAATATTTTTTATAGGCGTGTTAGTGACTGGGCACATCTCCTCTCGAGGAGAACTCTTAACTGTTGCTGGGTTGATGTTGATCTTCTTTGCTCCAGCGCTATTAGCAAGTGCAGTTAGGCCGCTACGTCGCTTAGTGCGAAATACTGATGAAGGTTGGGAGCGCATAACCGATTACGCTCTAGCGATTCTGTTAACTGGTTGGACTGTAGATAAAATGGTCAACGCATTAAATGGCCTAGCCTCAGTACAACTAGCAATCACTTTTCAAGCTACCCAAATAGCGATCTGGTCTTCAGCACTAGTGGCAGTTCGCATCATTAGCGAAGATATAACTACTTATCACTATCCGGTCCGCCTAAATTCAGTTTCGGTAAAATTACCCGAACCAGATGTAAGACAAAAGGCCATCGGCTCGTCCCTAAAAACCCTGATTTTTATTGCACTTGCGGCACCTTTCGTCGGATTAAATTTTCAACTTTTACTTGGTGCAATGATTTTCCTCTTCCCATTAATTGCCGATTTAACCTTTGCCGAACGTATTCCTAAATTTGAAATCATGCACAGATTTGTGTTGCGTGGAACTTTTAAAGTGGTCATGCTGGTTTTCATCGGCGCAATGTTCGGTAGTTACATGCAAGGTTTGTTCCAAAGCCCTAAAGATTTCCTAAAGTGGTCATTCGTCCTATTGGCAATACCCGGATTGATAATTGCTGTTTTGGAATGGTTCGCCAAGGAGCCTAAAGTTGATTGGAAAGAAAGCAGTCAAGGGCGTTGGGTATATCGCGTTGCAGGAGTAGTTATCTTTGTTCTGGCTGTCCAAATGGTTCGTGGGGTAGACCTAGCAAACTGGATCTTTAGAATCGGCTGATATGTGTTTCAAAAATAAATTAGCCCCTGCAAATCACAGGGGCTAATTTTTTACTGCTAAATGATTAACTCCGTAGTGCTTGAGCTAACTCGCGGAAATCTTCAACCAAGAGATCAACTTCTGCTTGACCATGAGCCAAGCTCATCAACCATTGCTCATCAAGACCCGGAGGGGTCACGATTCCGCGGTTCAAAGACCAAAGCCATGAAAGTTCAGCGATCTTGAAATCTGCACCTTTAAAGTCACGGTAATTGCGCACTGGAGTTGTGCTCCAAGTGATGCAACCTTTAACTCCAAAACCAACTGTGTGTGCAGGAAGATCAAACTCTTCAATGATTTTGGTAATTCGCTCAAGTGCTTGCATATTTAATGCTTCAGCCCGGGCCAATGCTTCCTCAGTACAAATATTGTCTACCGCACGTACTCCGGCAAGGGAGAGCGGGTTGGCATTAAATGTTCCAAAGTGAGCAAGACGTCCATCTGTGACGGCATCCATGTACTTCTTCTTGCCACCGAAAGCAGCAATAGGAACGCCACCACCGATTGATTTAGCAAGACAGATGAGATCAGGTTTAACTCCAAGTTTTTGAGCTGCACCTTGTGGTCCAGCTGTTAAACCAGTCTTAACTTCATCAAAGATCAAGATGACGTTGTACTCATCGCAAAGTTCGCGTACGCCTTCAAGGTAGCCCGCATCAGGAAGCACAATTCCAAGGTTTTCTAGAACTGGTTCCAAAATAAAACAGGCAATTTGGCTTGCATGCTGTTTGAAGATTTGTTCAAGTGATTCCAAATTATTGTATGGAACAACATGAACGGTTCCGGAAACTGTTCCAAGTGGATGAACTGCAGTTGGGAAATCCGCATCACCGGCTTGATCAAGTGATGGCTTGCTAGAAACCATT
>JBILFD010000152.1:0-2943 GCA_044351765.1 Candidatus Nanopelagicaceae bacterium
GGATCGGCCAGCAATGTTTTGAAATTCTCTAATCCGATAAATTTTGCATCGGGACCTTTTAGTAATTGAAGTTCTGAAAGACTTAACCGGATGCCTCTGTAAAGTGGGTAGACGATGAACATTGTGACAAGTGACAAACTCGGAATTAAGAGCACCCAAGCGAATGCCTTGCCCTCTAGTACATTTAAAAATTTAGCTAAAGGATTAGCTCTGCGTTCGGCGTAACCAACTTTCCGGCCAACCTTCAAGATCTACTCCCCCATTAATCTAAATAAATCAGGCAGAACCGCCGACTTAACGATTTCGATCCTGCCAACCTCCGTAATTCTGGTGCATATGGGTGATTTGTCAAGAAAATGGGCTGATCAACCTAGAAGACCGGCATCTTCTGCGCGCCCATATACATTTGCCAGCATTTTCAGAGGCTTCTTAGATGGCGCATGAGTTGCCAGATACTTTTCATCAAATTCGATTCCAGCACCAGGTGTGTTGTTGAGGACAACGCATCCATCCTCAATCTCCATTGGATTGATTAATGGTGCCTCTCGTCCCATTTCAAAAACCTCCATCATGACGTGGTGCTTCCACGTGGAAGAAAGGTGAGCAATGCTGTTTCCGACATCGGGACCAGTTACCACAGGACGTTGGAAAGCAGCAGCCATATCCGCCACGATTCCACCGCCTGTAAAACCCGAGACGTGCGAACCGATTTGAATGACATCCCCAGCAACATGTTGAAAAAGCGGCACAAACTGTTGAGGGTCTGTGAAATTTTCACCAGTCGCGATTGGAGCACGCACGCCTTCAGATACTCGTCGAAGTCCTTCGAAATCACCGCGAGCAACTGGTTCTTCAACCCAGAGAAAGTCAAAATGTTTTTCTAACAGAGAAACTCTTTGGATCGCTTGCTTCGGAGACCACCATTCGTTTGCGTCAATGATCAACTGCGGACGACCACCTTTGGAACTAAGCGCATCAATCATGATGCGAAGGCGCCGCTCATCATCTTCGGCGTTACGTCCAACTTTGAGCTTTCCGGCAGTAACGCCTTTGGCTGCAAGTCCGGCGTAAAACTTATACAGATCTTCATCGCTAAGTGGAAAGTCCAATCCACTTGCGTAAGCGCGCACTGGTTTACCGTTTCCGCCAAGTTCTTTCCAAAGCGGAACTCCATGGATCTTTGCACGCAAGTCCCACAGTGCACGGTCGATCGCAGAAATTCCTGCTGCCATAGGACCGTGAAGTCCGGCTTTGAATGCACGTGCAGTCATCCGATTCCAACTGCTACGAACAGAGCGAGGATCCGTTCCGATGACAAGATCTGCAAGACCAGGAATTGTGTCCGCGGCGCTACCTACTCCAACACAGCAGCCCGTTACTCCCTCATCTGTACGTATGAAGACAGCTAATTCCATTCCTTCGCTAGCTCCATCGGGAAGATTGACATCACCGATCAGTCGATTCATTTGATATGTATAAGGAGTGAATGAAATCTCTGTAACAATCACTTAAACCACCTCCACGCACACGGGTTTCTCGTCAACATAATGAGTTCGACTCTAGAAACGTTATGACGCAATTCTGGTGCAGATAAGTGGATTGTCAAGCAACACGAAAAAATCTGCGCTTTACCGAAAATATCAATAAAACGAAGACTGCCACGAATGAACCCCTCACCACCCAAGATGAAAACCAGAGCGCAGATGTATTCTCATTCGTTAAATTCACTTCACCATAGAGAACTCCGGCTTCATACTTTGGCAATATGGAAATAATCTTTCCAGAGCGATCTATGAATGCCGTATTTCCAACAGTTGAGACTACAACGATGTTACGACCAGATTCAATTGCTCTAGCACGTGTGATTTGTAACTGTTGGTCGCTTTCTGCGGATTCGCCAAATGTTGCATTATTAGTTTGTGCAATTATCAAGTTCGAATTACCAATATCTTGTTGAAGTAATCGATCACTTAAAATTTCAAAACAAATGACTGGAAGAATCTTTGCATCTCCTACTGAAAAAATCTGAGCCCTGTCTCCAGCTTCAAAATCAGTAACATTTTTAGCCAAGGGCGAGATAAATTCGGCCAAAGATCGCAACGGCATAAATTCCCCAAATGGAGCCAAGGCTCGTTTTTGATAGATGGCAGTTGTGACATTTTCTGTTTCGTTTGGCTGCCAAAGTATGGAGAGATTTGTTGGACGGGAATTGTTACTTCCAACTCCACCAACAACTAATGGTTTATCAAGAAAATTCACTAAATCACTAATTTGCATTTTTGCTTCGGTCAATGGATTCACATCAGATGCATTTTCTGGCCAAACGAAGAGATCAGGTTCGAAATTTGCCGGTCGATTAGCTTGAGTTCCCCAATTCTTTGTTAATTGAAGATGATTATTCAAAACGGCCTTTCGTTGCGAATTGAAATCCAAACCTAAATCAGGAACTGAACCCTGAACAGCCGCTACTTTCAAAACATTGCTGACAGTAGAAGCAGCGTTTGGGATAAAAAGGTTTGCAAAAACAATTAACAGAAGTGGAAAATATCGGTAATTAAACTTGAGCACTACCAAATAGATTAGAACGCCTATAAAAATGACAGTGAATGAAGCTAGCGGAACCCCACCAAGTGAAAGCATTTGAGAAAAAGGCGTATCAACTGCGATGAAACCGGACCTCCCCCATCCAAAACCACCAAATGGATAATTGCTGCGGATCCACTCCAACACAACCCAGAAGGATGGCAATGTCACAAGTAGTACCAAACCTCTCTGATTTGCTACCCATGCAAACGGTGCAATTAAGAGCGCTTGGCCGACTCCCAAAATTAGCCATGGCCAGATACCGACATAAGTGCTGGACCAATGCAGCAACGGCAACGTAAAGCCCAGTGAAAATAGCAAGCCTTGCACAGTTCGACTTCCGAAGGACCTCTTATGAAT
>JBILFD010000102.1:0-4206 GCA_044351765.1 Candidatus Nanopelagicaceae bacterium
CAAATAGTCGAGCCGTATTGAAATTAACTGATCTAAGACTTATTGAGTTAGAGATGTCTTCGGGTGGAACTAATTGAGTTAAGAACGATTGGGTTATTGGTGATTCAATAGCACTAGAGATACCAAGCAATGTGGCAATTATGTAAACATGCCAAATTTGCGCATTTCCAGAAATCACCAGAACTCCAAGTATCGCGGCCCAGAGCGAGGCACTTAAATTTAATAAAATGATCATTTTTCGCATTGAAAATCTATCTGCTAATTTTCCACCGAAGCTTGAAAGCACTATGTATGGAAATGATTGCAATCCGGCAACAATTCCTAATTGAAATGCATCATCAGTTAATTCAAGTACTAACCAATATTGTGCAATCCGCTGGGCCCACGTTCCCATATTCCCCAAAAAGCTAGCAAAAAACCATAAACGAAAATTTTTGTGCTGGAAAGATCGAAGTGAGCCACTAGATTTAGATTCTTCTAACATGCTTCCTCCACTCCGTCTTTGTTATTCATTTATCAAAAGTTGCACTTAAAGAAACATCTTCTGGCGGTTCTAATCTGCCTCGAAAGCGCCAGGCAACAAAAAGTGAGCCAAAAATAACAATTAAACCGGCTGTAATCAATGATTCTCTTGGTCCAAGAACCTCAGCTACCCATCCAATGAATGGTGCTCCAATCGGAGTTCCTCCCATAAAAATTGCAAAGTAAATTCCCATTACTCGCCCACGTATTAACGGATCGCTTCCGAGTTGAGCAGTTCTATTTGCGGCAATTCCAGTAGTGAGCATTCCTGCACCAAATAATGGCAAAGCTATTGCATAAAATGTGTAAGAAGGTGCTAACGAGCCAATTATTATTGCGAATCCAAAGCCAATAGAACTAGCGATAACTCTCTTTGTCCCAGGTTTCCACTCCAGCTTTGTTGCAAGCAAGGAGCCAGATAGAGAACCAACGGCGATACAACTTCCTAGAAGACCAAATTCTTTTGCATCTTTACCAAAAGCCATTGTTGCCATGGTTGCACTGAATAATTCAGGATTAAATCCAAAAGTCGCAAAAAAGAAAGTTAAAAGCATTAGAGCTTTTAAATCAGGTCTCGCCCTGATGTAATTCAAAGCTTCGCGGATATAAACTTTTCCTTGTTCTGGATTGAGTTCTGTAATTCCACCAGTTCTCATGAAAAATAGCGCACTTAAGATAAAGACAAATGAAATTGAATTAAAAATAAAGGATGGGCCGGTTCCAAAAGCACTAATCATGAAGCCCGAAACTGCTGGTCCGATTAATCTTGCAGAATTAAAATTGACTGCTCTTAAACTAATGGCATTCGCCATATCTTCTGGTGGGACTATCTGAGTTACAAATGCTTGTGCGATCGGTGCTTCAATCGAGCTTGAGATGCCTAATAACAACGCAATAATATAAACATGCCAAATCTGTACATTTCCAGAAATTACTAGAACTCCAAGAATTAGTGCCCATAAAGCAACAGTTGAATTAGCAATAATCAATAACTTCCGTTTGGGAAAACGATCAGCGAGTTTTCCGCCAAAGCTGGAAAAAAATATAAATGGAAGTGCTTGTAATCCGGTGACAATTCCAAGCTGAAAAGCATCGTTTGTTAGTTCAAGGACTAGCCAATCTTGAGCGATTCGCTGTACCCAAGTGCCGATATTTGAACAAAAGCTTGCGATAAAGAAGATCCGGAAATTTCTGTGCTTGAAGGAGCGGAAAGTTCCTGAAGATTTCGCCAACTTCTCGCCACGCATTCTCTGGTTATCTCTGTATGTGCTCCTACAATAGTCTTATGCAACTAAAAGATGAACAGGTCGTGAAGATTGGTATCACTATCTGGACAATTATTTTTGCTGGCGCTCTTATTTTGCAATTCACAAATGACAAATACGGAAGTTGGGCAATCACCAGCGTGATTGGTGTTGCTCTAGGATTGTTTGGTTTGCGCGCAATAAAAAATCGAAAGTAAATTAAATCTAAGCTTCGATCTGATCTGCAATACCGCGTAACACTTTTCCTAATCGCTCTGCTTCACTAGTGGATGGATGGCGACCGTGACGCAAACCATTTCCAACGCGATCTAAAATCTTGATCGCATCTTCAATGATTGCAGCTAAGTCATCAGGATTAATTCTTGAGCTAGCTACTAAGGATGGTGGTGCTTCGAGAATGCTCACTGAAAGTGCTTGTGGGCCGCGACGACCATCAGCTACACCGAACTCAAGTCGGGTGCCTGGCTTAACGCTAGTTACTCCAGCAGGAAGTGAAGTGGCTGGGAGAAAGACATCATCGCCCTCTTCGGATGCAATGAAACCAAAGCCCTTTTCAAGGCTGAACCATTTAACACGACCGGTAGGCATCATCATCTCCATCAAGAGTTAAGGTCTAGCCGGGAAGTAGCTAGGGGAAGAAGTTTACCGAGAAAAAGGTCAGAGTTGCTAAGTAGTTTTTAGGCTCGTTTTCCCGTAAACCGGGGCAAATCCAGTGTTTTGATTAAATAACTTGGGCTTGCGAGTGGGCTCCACACCCATGATCTATCGAGACCACATGGCCGTCAGCCGGTGAAATCTCATTGGCACACACTCCAAATGCAGAACGCATGGAACCGGCCATTGGAATAAAGAAGGCACATGCTGCGCAAGGAAGTGGAGCTGCCTTGGCCATTTGGGCCTCTGGTCCAAAATCACCGCGATACCAACGTTGGCTTGTTGCATCTCTTCCGAATGCAGAAAGCACTCGCTCTCGTCCTAATCCCAATTCAAATAATTGCGCCATGTCCAACTCTTCATCACCAGGAAGTGCGGCATAACCAGGAGTTAAGCGTGCATCATCATGTGATGTCGGAACAATTGCGCCGGGCGTTAAATCGCCAGCTTGAATTCTCTCGTGATACGGAATCCATTTTGGTGCAAGCAATGCATCTGGCCCAGGAAGTAAAACAACATCACAAACAGTTGCTGCACTATTGGCATCTTCATCAGCGCGAGTAAGTGTTACTGCCCAACGCCAATCACGATAGCCGGAGAGTCCGGTTCTAAATAGATGTGTTAAAAATCTTTCACCATCAACTTCAACACCTAGATGTTCTCCGACCAATTCACCTTCGTAAGGAAGACCACTTGCGCGCGCCTCATCAATTGCTGCTGCGCGCGCTAAATCTATCGCGTCACTTAGAAGTTGATCTGTGGTTATTTCCATTTGGACTTTAGAAATCCATGTCCCCGCCGCCAGGAGCTGCAGGAGCTGCACTCTTTGGCTCAGGCTTGTCAGCAATTACAGCCTCTGTTGTTAAGAACAGTGCTGCGATTGATGCGGCATTTTGAAGTGCAGAACGAGTTACCTTGGCAGGATCAATGATTCCAGCTTTGATCATGTCAACGTATTCACCTGTTGCAGCATTTAATCCAAATCCTGCTTCAAGGTGACTTACTTTCTCAACTACAACTCCGCCTTCCATGCCGGCGTTAATTGCAATCTGCTTTAGTGGTGCTTCAACAGCTAATTCAACAATTTTTGCACCAGTAGCTTCATCGCCAGTTAATTTCAACTTTGCGAATGCAACTTTCGCTGCTTGTAGAAGAGCAACGCCACCACCGGCAACGATTCCTTCTTCAACAGCTGCTTTTGCATTTCGTACAGCATCTTCGATGCGGTGCTTACGCTCTTTTAGCTCTACTTCTGTTGCGGCTCCAGCTTTGATTACTGCAACTCCACCAGCAAGTTTTGCTAAACGCTCTTGCAACTTCTCGCGATCATAATCTGAATCGCTCTTTTCAATTTCTGCACGAATTTGCGCAACGCGTCCTGCAATTTGCTCTGCATCTCCGGCGCCTTCAACAATGGTGGTCTCATCTTTGGTGACCACAATCTTGCGGGCACGTCCAAGTAGATCCATAGTGGTTGCTTCGAGTTTCAATCCAACTTCTTCTGAAACTACTTGAGCACCTGTAAGGATTGCGATGTCTTGCAACATAGCTTTACGGCGATCGCCAAATCCTGGAGCTTTAACAGCAACTGAGCGGAAGGTTCCGCGAATTTTATTTACAACAAGAGTTGCAAGTGCTTCGCCTTCTACATCTTCAGCGATAATTGCAAGTGGCTTTCCTGATTGCATAACTTTCTCAAGAATTGGCAACATATCTTTGATGTTGGTGATCTTTGAGTTTGCAATCAAAATGTAAGCATCTTCTA
>JBILFD010000103.1:0-4169 GCA_044351765.1 Candidatus Nanopelagicaceae bacterium
GTTAGGTTTGCCATTTCCTGGTGGTCCAGAGTTAGATCGTTTGGCTACAACTGGAAATTCAACAGCAATTAATTTTCCAAGAGCGATGACTTTGTTCACCGATGAAACTGACCGATCAACAAAAGAGCTTAGTTTTTCTTTTTCAGGATTAAAAAGTGCAGTTGCACGGCACATTGAATTAGCGGTAAAAAACTCTGGCCCTTTGTCGCAAAGCGCACGTGCTGATATCGCGGCCTCATTCCAAGAAGCGGTTGTAGATGTGCTTTTGAGTAAGGCAGTTCTGGCGGCCAAGCGCGAAGGTATTGAGCACCTCTTAATCGCAGGCGGAGTGGCTGCTAATTCGCGGCTGCGGGCATTGGCGATAGAGCGCACCAAGGAGGCTAGTCTTAAATTGGCGATCCCGAGTCCAGCCTTATGTACCGACAATGGAGTGATGGTTGCTGCCCTTGGCTCACTTGCGATTGCGGCCGGACGTCCGCCCAGCGCAGCGGGGCTGACTGTGGACCCGGGTGCGCCTGTGGAACAGGTGCTCTTCCCCTAGCAAATCCTTCAAATTGACCGTCCCAACTCAACCCTTTACCCTTGGCGTTAGCACTCTCACCCTGACACTGCTAATTGGCTGCGGATGGTGGGCGGTGGATCCAAGCAGGTACAGAAAATTAACGAGGCAAATTAGCGAAGGAGCCGGGAATGTCGGTATCAATTAAGCCACTAGAAGATCGCATCGTTGTTAAAGCCAGTGAGGCAGAGACAACAACTGCATCAGGTCTGGTAATTCCAGATACTGCTAAAGAAAAGCCACAAGAGGGAACTGTTATTGCAGTTGGCCCAGGACGATTTGATGATGGCGTTCGCGTTCCAATGGATGTCAAAGTTGGCGACAATGTTATTTACAGCAAATATGGCGGAACTGAAGTTAAGTACAACGGTGAGGAATACCTCGTGCTATCTGCACGCGACGTACTCGCCATTCTTGAAAAGTAGGCGTACCTAGATGTCAAAACTTTTACAGTTTGATGAAGAAGCTCGTCGTGCGATGGAGCGTGGCGTAAATGCGCTCGCCGATGTCGTAAAAGTAACACTCGGACCTAAGGGCCGAAATGTTGTTATCGACAAGAAATATGGAAACCCAACTGTCACCAACGATGGTGTCACAATTGCTAAAGAGGTTGAACTCTCTGATGCAGCTGAAAACATGGGTGCCCAACTTGTTAAAGAGGTAGCAACCAAAACTAACGATGTTGCTGGAGATGGAACAACCACAGCAACTGTTCTTGCACAAGCAATGGTCCGTGAGGGATTACGTAACCTCGCAGCCGGCGCACAACCAATGGGACTAAAGGCTGGAATCGAAGCAGCTGTTGTCGCAATTACCAAGAAGTTGCATGAAAACGCAACTCCAGTAATCGACAAAGCTCAGATTGCAGATGTAGCAACCATTTCAGCACAAGATGTCGCAATCGGAAATCTAATTGCTGATGCGATGGACAAAGTTGGAAAAGATGGAGTTATCACCGTCGAAGAGTCCTCAACCACCAACCTTGAGTTGGAATTCACCGAGGGAATGCAATTCGATAAGGGATACATCTCTCCATACTTTGTAACTGATGCCGAGCGCATGGAATCTGTTTTGGAAGATGCTTATATTTTGGTATCAGGTACCAAGATCTCTGCACTAAATGAATTGCTTCCGCTTCTTGAGAAAGTTGTTAACTCAGGAAAGCAACTATTGATTATCGCTGAAGATGTCGAAGGTGAAGCTCTTTCAACATTGGTAGTTAACCGCATGCGCGGAACTTTCACCTCTGTTGCAGTCAAGGCACCTGGTTTCGGAGATCGCCGCAAAGCAATGTTGCAAGATATTGCAGTACTAACTGGCGCAACTGTTATTACCCCAGATGTTGGATTGAAACTTGATCAAATCGATTTAACACTTCTTGGTCGTGCTCGTCGCATTGTGGTCACTAAAGATGCAACCACCATCGTTGATGGAGCCGGAAACAAAGCAGATGTTGATGGACGCGTCAGCGAAATCCGTAAGGAGATCGAACGTTCCGACTCTGATTGGGATCGCGAGAAGTTGCAAGAGCGTCTTGCCAAACTTGCTGGTGGAGTTTGTGTAATTAAAGTTGGCGCTTATACCGAAGTTGAATTAAAGGAAAAGAAGCACCGTCTAGAAGATGCAATCTCAGCAACTCGTGCAGCAGTTGAAGAAGGAATCGTTGTAGGTGGAGGCGCAGCACTTGTTCACGCTGCTGATGCACTTGAAGGCGATCTTGGATTAACTGGTGACGCAGCTGTTGGTGTGCGTTTAGTACGTAAAGCCTGCGATGAGCCACTTCGTTGGATCGCTGAGAACGCTGGACTTGAAGGTTATGTAGTTGTAGCTAAAGTTCGCGAACTTGGTAAGAACGAAGGCTTTAATGCAGCAACGGACGTATATGGTGATTTGGTAAAAGATGGCGTAATCGATCCAGTGAAGGTGACGCGTTCTGCGCTTGCTAATGCTGCATCTATTGCCGCGATGTTTATCACTACTGAAGTTCTTGTGTACGAAAAGAAAGAAGAAGAAGAAAATAATGGAGCAAGCACCGGACATTCACATGGAGCTGGTGGACACTCGCATTAATTATTAAATAAAAAAGACCGGCGCTAGATTTTAATTAATCTGGCGCCGGTCTTTTCTGCTGTTAAGGGGTTAGGCAACATCTCCGCGACGGCCTTCACGAGTGAGAATTACTTCTCTCTCATCTTCAGATAGCCCGCCCCAAATTCCATAAGGCTCTTGCACTGAGAGTGCATGGGTGCGGCATTGCAAAAGAACTGGACAGGTTCCACAAATTGATTTGGCTTCACTGATTCGCGCACGTCGACTTGGTCCACGCTCGCCTTCCGGATGGAAAAACATCTCAGGTGGGAAGCTGCGACAGGCGCCATTACTCTGCCAGTCCCAATTATCTGCAATTGGAAGTGGAAGTCTGGATACCTCAGCCATGAGCTGTCCTTCCTTACTATCTGTAGCCGTATGGTCTGATTATGGGAAACCGCGCCATAGGTTGTTCAACTAACTATAGGCTTTATTTTCGAGTTGGCAAATACCCTTACGTGGGGGAGGCTTAGACATATGCATGATGAGAGCCAAATCACCGTAGGTGAGCTAGCCCGCCGCTTGGGGATCGCTCCTGCCACCTTGCGAACCTGGGATCGCCGGTACGGCCTTGGGCCTTCGGGCCATGAAATTGGCGCTCACCGCAGGTATGACACCGTTGATGTAGCCCGAATTTCGGTTATGCGCCGATTGGTGATTTCTGGAGTTTCGCCAAAAGAGGCGGCTTTGATTGCCGTCGATGCTGACGTCAATGAGGCTGAGAATCTACCGATAGTTAAATTTGAAGAACGTTCTGAAGTTATCAATGCAATTTTAAAAGCGTTAGAAAGTTTAGATGTTGCATTTGTAAATGAAATTATCCGCCGTGAAATTTTGGCCAATGGCGTAACCACAACCTGGGTTGAGATATTGGCTCCCACCCTGATTAAAGTTGGTGAAGAATGGTCGCGAACCGGACTTGGAATAAGCAATGAGCATTTACTTACAGAGGTTTTAACAAAAATATTGCGTGAGGTATCAGAGGAAATTGAAAACCCAATTAATCCAAAACCAATAGTTTTAGCTTCTATTGGCGAAGAGCTTCATTGCCTTGCACTGCATGCACTTTTGGCTGCATTGGCAGAGCGAAACATTCAAGCGCACTTTTTCGGAGCGCGAACTCCAGTCGATTCACTTGTTGAGGTAGTCCGCAAGATTGCCCCACCGGTACTTTTCGTTTGGGCACAGTTATCCGAAAACGCTGATTATTCAATTGCCACTGCTTTGCCAGCGGGCCGACCTTCTACCCGTTTACTTTTAGGGGGCCCAGGCTGGGATGTAGAACGCTGTGCTGGTGCAACTTTTGTCACGGGACTTCCTGAAGCTTGCGAAATGGTTTCTAGCACCTTGGGGTTGGCGGTTTAGGTTCGTCAAGGGCACTGCCTTTGATCAGTAGGATTCGCTTTAGCCAGAGGCAATGAATTGAACGGGGGTTGCGATGAGAGATTTCGAGAAAGTCGCAATGCTCGGACTGACCTTTGATGATGTGCTGCTACTGCCCGATGAGTCACAAATTGTTCCT